>JAFGXO010000004.1 GCA_016936595.1 Bacteroidales bacterium
ACACCCAAAACAAACAAATTTCGGAGTGGATTTTGGAAGACGTGAAAAACTAAAACTTTAAACTGTAGCTTATTGATGGGATAATTGTCCATTTAAGAGTTCAAAATTTCTATAATAATAAAAAATCATGCTGCTTTTGGGTTGCAATTTTACTTAGTGCTTATTTTTTTGTTATATTTTTACTCTTTAAGCAATATGGAATACAACTACAAAAAATACACAAAAGCAAGACAACACTATCAGTACTGTTAAAAATATTACATCTGTTTTGTTGTTAAAAAACCATCACAATTATTTTAATAGCCCCCATTTGTTAATCATTTTTTATAAGCATTAATCTACTCATAATTTATAACTTAAAATCTATTTTTTTAGAATTTCACGTTTTTACTTATTATTATTTTTTCTACGTTTGTACTGTTGTTGGTATTTGCATTAAAAAGACACAATATCACCATTTTTACATAACACTTTATCAGTCAAATTTAACAAATAAATACTTAATTTTTTTACATAATATCAAAAAAGACAGGCAGGTATTCAAACTATTTGTACAATATTTCATTTTTCGATTCTCATTGTAACAAACATCTCTTAATTTTGAACAAAAAATGAAAAAAATAATCTTTTTATCAATTATTTTAATGTTTTTTTCCGCTTGTGTAAAAAACATTGGAAACGGAGAACCTCCGTATATAAAACTACAAATAAATGGATTTAATTATGAAGATTCTGTGCCAGATACAGGAATCTACAATTTTGAAGTAATAATAACAGAAATTAATGAAGCTGAATTTAGTGAACTTATAATTAATGAAGGTAAAAACCAATATTACTTAAATTCAGACAACCTTTATAACAACAATAGTTTGCTTTTTAAATATGAGCCCACTTATACAGTTGAAAATGACTCAGTTATTCAATTTATTTTTCATGCAAAAGCAAAAAATTCAGACATTCAAACTGAATGTTTATTTAATCTTATAATCTTATCAACTAAATAGTATAATGAAAAAAATAACAATATCATTAATAATAAGCTTATTTTTAAGTGTTTATACAAATGCTCAAAATTTGCCCTTATTTGAAATAAGCACAATGCCACTGTCTTATGCTCAAGTAAATCAACCTCATTTACGTGCCGGAATAAAATTTTTCCCTCTAAAAACCATTGCTATATCTTCAGATTTTGGATACGGTGCAGATTTCATGTATTATGGCGTAAATACAGTAACAAATTACTCATATTTTTCTTTTCGCCCCGAAGTTGATTTTTCTATTATTAGAAACAACGAATACAATTTATATATTGGAATAGAATATTATTACTACAAAAAAGAAAACACACTACAAAACCATACCTTATACTTAAAAGATGCATCGTCAATATCTTTTAATAAAGCCGACTATATAAAACAAAAAGAAGGCTTAAATTTAAAATTAGGTTTAACAATATACACAAAATCGCACTTTCTTATGGATCTATACTCAGGAATTGGATATCGTCAAAAATTTTCTGAATACACTAATATTATTCAAGGGACCTATTACGAATATAAAACCTGTGAATTTTGTATAATCGATAATATTGGGTTTGTACAAGGAGCAAATTTAAGCTTAGGAATAAAAATTGGCTTCAGTTTATAATGTTCAAATATAAAAAACCAAGCTTCTAAAACAGAATAAACCTATGCAAATATATATCTAAATTACATTTCGTCAAAAATTGAGTTAGATTTGCCTTAACAAGATAAACCAATTATTATTTATTAAGAGTCTGATATTCAAAAGTTTTAAAACTCAATGCTTTCTTTTATTTACAAAAAAAAAAATCAAAAAAAACACATTCGTCAAAATACAATGTTTTTCTTAAAATTATCTCGTAACTTTGAAAACATATTTTTTGTTCTATAATTTAAAAACCTAAAAATCTAATCAAATTATGAAAATTAAAATTTTCCTAACACTATTTCTGGTGCTAAGTTTCTCTTTAGTCAAAGGACAAGAGTTAGTTGGTTCAGCCGGAGGGAGCTTTGTAAATGCGACCTACTCAATGGACTGGTCGGTTGGTGAAATTGCAACTGCAACTTATTCTGCCGGAAGCTTCACCTTAAGCGAAGGCTTACATCAAAATTTCATTACCGTTGAAGCCATCGACCAAGTTGCAGAATTTGGAATTTCAGTGTTTCCAAATCCAACAAGTGATTTTATTAACATTAATTCCTCCGAAATTGAAAATTTCGATGTTCAAATCGTTGATGCAAACGGAAGAAGTATCATTAATCAAAATGTTGCTGGAAATCAAACACAAATTGATTTTTCAAACTTCGCAAACGGTATTTACATTTTATCAATAAACAAAAACAATCAAACTCAAACATTTAAACTTGTAAAAAAATAAATCACCATGAAAAAAATTACATTAATATTATCATTTTTACTTGTAGCAATAATCGGATTTGCTCAAACTCCAAATCAATTCAAATATCAAGCAGTTATAAGAAATGCAAGCGGAGATATTCTTGCTAATCAATCTGTTGCTGTTCAAATTGATATTATTCAAACTGAATTAACCGGAACCATTATTTTTACCGAAATTCATAACGCAACTACTTCTGCAAACGGTGTTGTAAGTTTAAATGTTGGATCAGTTGAAGATATGAGTGCAATTGACTGGAATGCTGATGATTACTTTATTAAAGTTACTGTTAACGGAACTGAAATGGGCACAAGCCAACTTCTAAGCGTTCCTTTTGCTTTACAAGCCCAGAACGCTGTTAACGCAACCAATGCTGACAATGCAATTACAGCTGATTACGCTACAGCAGCTGGTGTATTTACTGATATGGCTATTGTTACAGGAACAACAGGTTCTGGAAGCTCTGTAAGTTTTGCTTTCCCTGCAGGATACGACCAAACAAACTGTTTAGTAGCTGCTTGCGGTATAGAAGCTCAAGTTGGATCTGCCTTAAGTTGGAGAAGTATTGGAACAACTGTTTCTGGTATAGAGGGGTCAATTTATGTTTCTTTGAGTACTACAAATATATGGTTATACTATCCTAATGACGTAAATTATCAAAGTAAAAACTTTAAAATTATTTTAATGAAACTTGACTAAAATTTTGTTTCTTTAAATTAGTATTCATATTTTTCAAAAAAAATTGTGCTAAATGTATTATTACAAAGCCTTTCTCAAATATCAGAGAAAGGTTTTAAATTTATTTAGGACGCTATTGTTCTTAAAATCATTATTTTACAAATTCACATTAAAAATATTTTTGTTTTTCTGAAAAATATATTTTTAATTTGTATCAAATAATTGAAATGATTAAATCTGTACAAAATACTAAATCTTGGTGGTGGCTTATCCAACTTCGTTTATTCGGAAAAGTCAGTCGGGGATAGTATATTGTACATTTACATATAATTTTTAAGCCGTAGGATTTTCCTGCGGCTTTTTTTTTTGGTTAATTTAATACAACACAATGAACAGGTACATTTTAAAATGGTTAAATGAAATTACTCGGTTTTGGTGAAGATGACAAATATTTTCTTTAAAAATCTTATTAATAATCAAAACACATAAAATTTTATAAAAATATAAAAATTAAAACCATGAATACAACAACTCAATTATCAGCAATTACATCAACAAAAGACGGTTATTTTGGACAATTTGGCGGCTCTTTTGTTCCCGACGTTTTAAAATTAAGTTTCGACAAACTCTATAATCAATTTCTTGAAGCAATTAAAGACCCCTCTTTTGACCAAGAATTTATGTCATATTTAAATGATTACGTTGGCAGACCCTCACCTCTTTATTACGCAAAAAGACTTTCGGAACACATTGGAAGCAAAATTTACTTAAAAAGAGAAGATTTAAACCACACCGGAGCACATAAAATTAACAATACTTTGGGACAAATACTTCTGGCAAAAAGAATGGGCTACAAAGAAGTAATTGCCGAAACCGGAGCCGGACAACATGGTGTTGCAACTGCTACTGCCGCTGCTCTTTTTGGCATGAAATGTAAAGTCTTTATGGGAAAAACAGATTACGATCGCCAACTTTTAAATGTTAACAGAATAAAATTACTTGGTGCCGAAGTTTATCCCATTTCCGAAGGTGGTGCAGGATTAAAAGATGCAGTTGATGCTGCAATTGGATATTTTATTGAACACCCCGAAGTTTTTTACATTCTTGGTTCGGCTGTTGGTCCTCACCCCTACCCAACTATTGTTAGATATTTTCAAAGCGTAATTGGTAAAGAAGCTCGTGAACAAATTCTTGCCAAAGAAAATAGATTACCGGATTCTATAATTGCCTGTATTGGTGGTGGTTCTAATGCCATCGGAATTTTTAGTGCTTTTTTAGACGATAAAGATGTTAAAATTTTTGCTGCCGAAGGTGGTGGAGAGGGTTTAATTCTTGGAAAAACTGCTGCAACTTTAAGTCTTGGCAAACCAATGGCTTTTCAAGGTTCATATTCATTAGTACTTCAAGACGAACAAGGAAATCCTGTTAAATCGCACTCAGTTGCAGCTGGTTTAGATTATCCCGGTATAGGCCCTGAACATTCTCATTTAAATGAAATAAAAAGAGTTAAATACATGCCGATTAACGACTCTGAAGCTATTAATGCCTTTAAATTATTATCAAAAATTGAAGGGATTATTCCGGCAATGGAATCTTCACATGCGATTGCTCTTGCTTCAAAAATTTTGAAAAATAAAAACGAACTAACTATAATCAACCTCTCAGGCAGAGGTGATAAAGACGTTGACAGAGTTTTAGCTGATTAAAATATGAACAAAAAAAATATAAAGTTAAAATTTAACTGCTATTTTTTTATATTTTTTTCAACAATCAACTACCCAAGCTAATTAATCACAATAATTCGATAATTAGCTTGTTGCAAAAAATTCTAATGTATTGATTTTTAAAAATATTATTTTCTACTTATAAAATTATTTGCAATTTCAGGTTTCTTTTTGCAACAGAACTAACTGGTTATAACAAATTTTTCTTAAATATTGCAAAAATTTTCGGTTAATTTTATTTCCCTCGTTGTGCGAACTCTCAGCAGGTACATGTAAAATAAAAAATTAAAACTTAATGCCCATAAGCAAAATATCGTCAATCTGAAATTGTTTATGATTTAATGGTTTTTTTTCTATCCATTCCAATAATTCTTCATCTAATATCTTAAAGCCCACATCAAAATTATCAGCAGAAATAGAGAGTAAAAGCTTTTTAAAACGGCTTGAACTGTATTTTTCATAATTACTTCCTCCAAATTGATCGGAATAACCATCTGTGAATAAAAAAAGAATATCATCTTTTTGCAGTTCAAAAATATTATTTTTAAAGTTATTACTTGATTTCAAACTTATACCAACAGGCATCCTATCTGCTTTAATTTCAATCAGATTATTGTTTCGGTTGATAAATATAGAATTGTAAGCGCCTGCGTATTGTAATTTTCTGTTATTTTCATCTATAATACAAAGAGCCATATCAATTCCTTCAACAGACTTACTAAGAGGATCTTTTTGACGTAAGGATTTTATAATTTGCTGCTTTAATTTATCTAAAATAAAAGCGGCACTCAGGCTATTTTGTTTTGATGAATTCAGAGTAATTTCATTTAAAAGTGATATAGCAAGAATACTCATAAAAGCACCGGGAACTCCATGACCTGTACAATCAGCAACGGTTAAAACTATTTTATTATCAATTTTAGTTGCCCAATAAAAATCGCCACTAACAATATCTTTGGGTTTGTAGTAAATAAAATTTTTTGGCAAAATAGCATTAATAAAATCTTTTGGCGGAAATAAAGCAGTTTGTATTCTGAAAGCATAATTTATACTTTGTGTCAAATTATTTTTTTGTTCGGCAATCAAATCTCTTTGTGCTTCAATCTCTTCTTTTTGCTGTAAAATTTCTTCTTTTTGTTGAAGTATTTCCTCATTTTTTTTTTGTAGTACTGTATATGCAAGTTTTTTTTGTTTAAATTGTCTGTAAATCAAAAGCATAAAAAAACCGATAAGCAAAATTCCGAAGATAAAAGTATATATAAGTATTTTTTGGATTTTAAGTTTTTCATTAGTTTTTAGAATTTCATTATCTCTTTTTTCGATTTCATATTTCTTCTCGAAATTTGCAATTTGTTGATTTGTTTCTTCGGTAAAAATAGAATCTTTGATACTATAAGCGATATTTATATAATCAAAAGCTTTTTCAAAATTTCCAATAGCTTGGTAATAAGATGAATATACAAAATAAAGATGATAATAGAGTTCATTGATGTTTAGATTTTTAAGAATATCTTCATTTTTTTTTATGTATATCAAACTACTATCATTTTGCCCGAGTAATAAATAAATTTGAGCAATATTATTACAAATAAAAGAATATGAATAATAATCATTAGATTTTTCTACAAGATTAGCTGATTTTTTATAATAATTTAATGCAAGTTCAAATTCACCCAAACTCTGATAAGTTCCTGCAATATCATTATACGAATACATTAAATAAGCAGGGATTCCAAGTGTTAATCTTATTTCAAGTGCTTTTTGTTGAAATTCGAGAGCTTTTTTATAATCGTTTTTTTGTTTATATATATTCCCTATTTCATTATATGAAATATGAAGAAAATTGTTTGGATTTGTGGTATCAGAATTTAAGGCAGCTTTTTCAAAATAAGATAGAGCCTGATCATATAAGTTATAGTTCCTGTAAGCATAAGCAATCATTATATATGTCAGTTCAAATTGCTCTTTTAAATCGTTTTGTTCTACAAAGCTCAACAGTTCAAGTCCCTTTTCTATTGCCTTTTGATGAAAACCATAATCTGAAAGAAAATATAAATAGTAAGCCTCATTGCGTGCAAATTCTGTAAGTTTGTTTTGTTTGAGTGCTATTTCCGAATATTTTTCAAAATATTCGGAAGTTTTTTCAAAATTTTTTAAGACTTGATACATACTTTTAATAAATTCAATATCATCAAGCTTGTAATTTTTTTTGTTTTTGTCGATAACAAAAATAATTTCTCCTAAGTATTTTTCTATATTTATTGTGTCCTGAATATCATAATATTCATATGTCAATTTTTTCAACAATTCAACTTTATTTGTATCGTTTTCTGAAGTCTCTAAGAGGTTCTTTAAACTATCAATTGTAATATTTTGCCCGTTTATAACAAAACAAAAAGTTATAATAATATTTAGTATTGTTATTTTTTTCATAATAGATAAATTAATCACATTTTTTTAAAAAATTAAATAATCTCGTTAATATTATCTGAAAACTAATTATTAGTTATTATTTTAGCTTGCAAATACATATCCATATCTCTAATTTCTCTTAAAAATACATCAATTAAGATATAAAAGTAAAAAAATCAAATAATTGTGTTTTTTCTTTGTTGTAATATTTTTAAAAATTGAGTAATTTTGTTTAACACAACATTTGTAAAAACCTCTTTATTATATTTTTTTAAGCAAACTGTAATTTTTTTTCAAAATTATATTTTTTTTTTAAACTGACGAATTTTTGACAGAAAATTAAATAGCTTTGTTACAAATTAATATTGGGCACGATCTACAAAGGAACACCGGCATGGAAAAGATTCTTTTTTTCACCTAACTATATCAGATAATTTATTTTCGGTAACTGAATTTGTGAAGCCTTTTTCTAAAAGTGTTTTTTTGCAATTATTTATAGCATTTACAGTTGCTATGATCATATCTGCTTTAATATCCTTACTCATTTTATTAACTATATTTTGCCAATCTTCAGTTTTTACTTTTTGATTTATTCCTCTATCAGCTAAGATAACAATATTATGCTCAAGTAAACTAACAAATAGAAGAATTCCGGTTCGATTTTTTGTGTTAAAAACTTCCTCAGACAAAAAAGCTTCTGTTGCTCTTTTTTGAACCATTTTAATTTCTCGCTTTTCGGGTATTATAGCTATTTTTAGAAAAGGCACAAAATAAAACAACAAGAATGTTAGTGCTAAAATAATCATAAACACAACACTGTAACTTAAAATATTAAATTTAGAAGGAAGCAACCACAACTCCGAAAGTATATTTAATCCAATAATACTAAGAATGGAAACAATTAAACTTGCAATGAACGGAGCTTCGGCGTAATTATCACTCTTATTAACAAAAAAAGGAACAATTTCGCTGCCGGTTTCTTTTTCGTGTTTTTTTATTGCATCTGATATTTGCTGTTTTTCTGCCTCTGTATAAATTATTTTTGACATAGTTTATTGTTTGATTTACTGATTGTTAATTAAAGTGTTGATTTACCAGCTCCCCGAAGCCCCTCCACCACCAAATCCACCACCACCACCACCGGAAAAAGAAGATCCACTTGAGTATGATGACCCACTAGAATATGAAGATCTGCTTCCAAAAGAATAACTTGATGAATTATAGCTACTTGAGATAGAAGTGTAATTCCCTCCACCAGTGAAAAATTTGCCTCCGTTTTTTCGCAAAGAAATATTAAAAAAAAGCCCCATTATTCCGAAAATTGCAGAAGGGATTAAAAAACCTAAAGATGCCCAAATGCTTCCCATTGCATAACCACTAAGCAAAGTGAAGCCCATAATTAGTACAAACACTATCAGATAAATCCACAATTTACTTTTAATAAACACAAAAAACAAAGCAGGCAGTATCATTGCTAAAACAATCATTAAAACAGACAATCCCGGATGTGTATCAAAAAAAGCTTCTTCTTCAAGCTCTTCTTCGTCATAATCATAGTAAAAGTCTTCATAAGAATAAAGAGTTCCTCCGTTTATTAAATTTGTAATTTGTTCAATGCCATAGTAGATTCCAAAATAAAAGTTTCCGTTTTTAAATTCCGGCACAATACTACTATTAATAATTGTATATGCATCTGCATCAGTAATAACACTTTCCAGCCCATAACCAACTTCAATTCTAATCGTTCTGTCTTCTTTTGCAATAAGAAGAATAACACCATCGTCGTAATCAGCTCTGCCAATTTGCCATTCTTCGGCAACTTTCATTGAGTATTCTTCAATTGATAAATCGCCTGTAGTTTCAATTATTAACACAACAAATTGACAACCTGTTTCTGCTTCAAAAACAGCTAAAAGTGAATCTAAGTAATTAACTTCGTATATTGTAAGAGTATTTGTGTAATCGGTAATCCTGCCCTGCAAACTTGGAATAGAAACATCTTGTGCATTTGACGCAAATATTATACTAAAAAATAAAATAAAAAATAAAATTTGTTTCATGGCGGTTTCTTTTTTGTGATAAAAATAAAAAAAATAATTAATTTAA
>JAFGXO010000193.1 GCA_016936595.1 Bacteroidales bacterium
AGCAAATTATTAAAAATAGAGTTAATGATACAAGAAATTTTGTTGAAGGAGAAACTTTTTTATTGTTTGGAAAAAAGCTATCACTATATTTTAACAATAATTTTGTAATACCGGCAGTATATGATAATAAACTACTTATTAACAAATCAATAGAACCTAATTGGCGAAAAATTTTTGATCTATGGTATAAAAAAACTGCATTAGAATTTTTCAAAAAACGAGCATTTATATATTCAAAACTTTTGGGTGTAAACTATAAAAACATCAAAATATCAAGTGCCCAAAAAAGATGGGGTTCTTGCAGCTCAACCGGAAATATTAATCTTAGTTGGAGGTTAGTTATGGCTCCAATAGAAGTTATTGATTATGTTGTAATACATGAATTAGCACATTTAATAGAACCAAATCACTCAAATAAATTTTGGTATCACGTTCAACGTATTCAACCCGAATACAAACTGCATCGAAAATGGCTAAAAGAAAATGGATATTTGCTTACAATTTAACTATATTTTACTACCAAGTTTTTTAAAACCTTTAAACACAATAAATAAATCGGTTGATACACGATAATTTTTTGCGTACGAAACATTCAAATTATTTTTTATTTTTAATGGTATTTCTTTATCACTTTTAATTGCCTCTACAGGAGATAAAACTCCATTTTTTATTTTTGGCAAACCTTTCATTTTAGAATCGTTAGTTTGATAAAATCCCACCCAGCTGATGTTTCCAACTAAAACTCTTAAAATATTTATTAAAAATCTAAATTTATTTTTTACAAAGATAAAAACAATAAAATATAAGCTTAAAAATAACAGTGCTAAAACTTTATCAATGAGCCATTTATATCTTCTGTTTTCCGGTTTTGTGATTGTATTTAAATCAACAGTGTATAAATCGCCGGCAGTATTTATTGAATTGCTACCAATAATTGAAATACTATCTTTAGGTGCAATTTTTACACTTACATCAAGGCTCGAAAGGGCTAACATTCTGCTAATAATATCTTCGGTTGATAAATTTTTGGCACAAAATATAACTTCGTCAACATTATATATTTTTACTATTTCGTCTATTTGATTTAAATTTCCAATATATCCGTTGCTATCTTCGGTGGGTGAAACTATCCCTAACACTTCTATTTTTAAACTTATTTGTTTTAATATTTCTTCAACTCTTTTAGATTCAATCATTTCGCCAACAATTAATATTTTTTGTCTTTTTCTGGAAAAAATAGAATAATGAGTAAATTTTCTGAAAGAATGTAAAATTAGTCGTATAATTGTCATAATTATAATACCGTATAAACTTCCAAGAAGTATTAATGCACGAGAAAATCTGAATTTAGTATCAATTAAGGCATAAAAAATTAAAATTACTATTGTACCAATTCCTACCCCCGAAAACACACTTTTAATTTTAACCGGATTATCATAAGCGCCTGAATAATAAGAAGATATTAACCATATAAAAGCGTAAATTGATAAAATATACCATATAAAATCGGGATATGTTTTAGCTTGAGTTAAGTGAATTTTTTCCCAAAAAGGAACAAAAAAGTAAAATCCGGCTAAAATTGAAATAGCATCGGCAACAGGAAGATATAAGTTTATAGCTAAACGCCTGATAATTGACAAACTTGCCCTAAATACAATTGCAAATTTAATTAGAATCATAAAAAACTTTGCATTTTTTTTAGCAAAATGTTTTTTAGCAAAAATTATCATTGCATTGTAAAAAACATATACGTAGTTTAAGCTGCCTTTTTTTGTGCTTTCGCCTTTATAATGTATAATTGTTGTATCGGCAAAATAATAATTATCGTACCCTGCTTTTAATATCCTGAACGATAAGTCAATATCTTCTCCATACATAAAATATTCTTCGTCAAGCAAACCAATTTCATCAAGCACCGATTTGCGAAGTAGCATAAAAGCACCCGATAATATTTCAACTTTATTGTTTTCATTTTTACTTAAATGCCCCATGTAATATTTTGCAAATCGTTTTGATTTTTTAAAAATAGAAGTTAATCCAAACATTTTATAAAAAGCAACCTCAGGTGTTGGAATCCCGCGTTTAGATTCGGGTAAAAATTTTCCTTTTCCGTCTATCATCTGAACACCTAAACCACCGGCTTTAGGGTGTTCTTGCATAAAATTTATTGTTTTTTCAAATGTTTTTTCTTCAACAATTGTGTCAGGATTTAGTAATAAAACATACTTTCCGGTTGATTTTTTTATAGCCTGATTATTTGCTTTTGAAAAACCTTTATTGTCGGTATTTGCAATTAATTTTACTTGAGGAAAATTTTCCTTAACCATTTGTACCGAACCATCTACTGAGTTGTTATCTACAACCCAAACCTCGGCTTCTATCTTTTTTAGAGCATTATAAACAGAGCTTAAACACTGTTGAAGAAAGTGCTTTACATTATAATTAACTATAACTATTGATAAATCCATTAACAACAAAATTTATTTCTATATGCGTTTGAAAACTGAACAAAAGTAAATTTTTTAAAATAAGTTCAAAAATATAAATTTGCAATATCTTTTTTGAAAAATTAATATTATGAAATTGATACTGTTATCAATTACTCTATTTTTCCCTTTATTGTTCTGTGCTCAAGTCTCATCGGACTATGTGTTTATTAATGGAGGAAAATTTAAAATGGGTTCTACAATAAACAATGATGAAAAACCGATACATACAGTAAAAATTTCTGATTTTTATATTCTTAACCACGAAGTAACAAATTCAGAATACGCTACTTTTTTAAATGTAGTGGGCAATCAATTTGAAAGTCATATCCAATGGATAAATATTGAAGGAGAATGGCGAAATTGCAAATGCAGAATATTTGAACAAGATAGTACATATTATGTAGAAAAAGGGTACGAAAATTATCCGGTTACTTTTGTAAACTGGTATGGAGCAAATGCTTATGCAAAGTGGGTTGGCGGACAATTGCCTACAGAAGCCCAATGGGAATACGTAGCATATTTAAGCGAGCAAGAAATTATAAATACCAATGTTGATATAAAAAAATATGCTTTAGTAAAACAAAATTCAGAATATAAAGTAAATCCTGTTAAAACAACCGACCCTCTTTTGGATATTTATGACCTATTTGGAAATTTAGCAGAATGGTGCTCAGATTGGTATTTTGTAGATTATTACAAAAAATCGGCAAGAAAAAACCCCTTGGGACCACCACTTGGCGACCAAAAAGTTATCAGAGGCGGCTCTTTTGCTACAAATATTACTGCTGTAAATAAATCAAATCGAAGAGCGTCAAGCCCAACAAATCACAACATTACAATTGGTTTTAGAGTTGTAAAGTTGGCTAAATAATTTTATTAAAAACAACAAATTTGTGTTTTAAAACATATTTTGTATTTTTGTTGAGTTTTAAAATATTACAAACTCTGTATAAAATTTATTTAACCATAAAAAGGATAGAATAAATACATTAATTAATATAACTTGTTTTTAAAAAATCTAAAAAATAATATATGAATGACTTATTAAAAGGCAAAAAAGGGATTATTTTTGGAGCATTAGATGAAAAATCTATGGCTTGGAAAGTAGCAGAAAAAGCTTACGAACAAGGAGCAATATTTACATTGTCAAATACTCCGGTAGCACTTCGTTTTGGTCAATTAGATGAATTAGCAAAAAAAACAAACTCAACAATTATTCCTGCCGATGCAACAAATATTGCCGATTTGTATGATGTTTTTGAAAAATCTATGGAAATTTTGGGAGGCAAAGTTGATTTTGTTCTTCATTCAATCGGAATGTCATTAAATGTTCGTAAAAAAATTCCTTATCCTGAACTTAATTACGATTATTACAAAAAAACGCTTGATATTTCAGCTATATCATTTCACAAAATATTGCAAGTAGCATATAAATTAGATGCAGTTAACGAGTGGGGTTCAATACTGGCTTTATCATACATTGCTGCACAGCGTACGCTATACAGATACAACGACATGGCAGACGCCAAAGCATTATTAGAATCTATAGCACGTAGTTTTGGTTACATTTACGGAAGAGAGAAAAAAGTTAGAGTTAACACTATCTCACAATCGCCAACAATGACCACTGCCGGAAGTGGAGTTGCAGGTATAGATTCCTTAATTGACTTTACAGAAAGAATGTCGCCACTTGGAAATGCCGATGCTGTTGATTTAGCTGACTATACAGTTACTCTATTTTCTGACCTTACACGAAAAGTTACAATGCAAAATTTGTTTCATGATGGTGGTTTTTCAAGTATGGGTATGAGTTTAAGAGCTATGCACCAGTATAATAAATCACTTGAAGTTGATTTTCCGGGATAAGATATTTTAATATTTATGTTCAAAAAATCGGATATTTATTATCCGTTTTTTTATATATATGCCGTAATAATTTTTTATGAAAATATAATAGCTATAAAATTTTAATTTATCCTTTTAATGTCTTTATTTCGTCTTCTAAGGCTCTTATTTTCTTTTTAAGGTTCATCTCAATACGTTTTGAACGATTTGTTCTTTTTTCAAATTCTTTTTGAATAAAATCTAAACTTTTTTCTATTTGTAACTTTTCATCTACGGCTGTAGAAATTTTTTCCTCGGTATTTTGTAATTCTGTTTGTAAGGATTGGTATTCTTGAAAAAACTCGTCCATTTCTAATTCTTGAACAGAAATTTGTTCAGCTTTTTCATTCATTTCAATCATTAGTTTTTTAACATCATCTTCTTTAAGTTTTATTTCGGTAATATCGATGGCGAAGAAAATAACTTTATAAATTTTATTATTAGAATTAAAAACCGGCGATAAAATGCAATTAAACCAAAAGTTAAATTTTCCGAGAAATACGGGGAGTTCAAACTCTAAAGTATTTCCTTGAAGCACGCTCGTCCAATAACCATGATGAGTTTCGTTATCGGTAATCATGAACACATCAAAATATGTGAGCATTTTAGCATCAGAAGTCTGAATTTGCAGTTTTTCGGATAAATTTTTGTTAATAGATAAAACATTTGTTTTGTTGTCAAATTCTGCAAAGAACACAATTTTATTTATTGTATTAAGAATAGCTGAGCGGTCTAATTCTGCAACTTCACTTTTTATTTTAAGATTTTCAAGTTCCTCAATTTGTTCATTCATTTTTTTCTCTTTATCTTTCATTTCATCTGAAATATTCCTTGTTTCATTAAGTAATTTAAGAGTTTTTGTTGTGTTTTCCGACGATGCAATTGAAGAAGCTATAACAGTAGAAGCATCAACTAAAAAATTCATATTATATTCTGAAAGCTCATCTAAAAAAGCCAATTCCAAAACGCCCATTACTATATCATTAGTAATTAAGGGTAATAAAAAAATATAATTAGGAGGATTGCTACCCAACCCGGAGGTAATTTCAAGATAATCATTCGGAACTTTTGAATAAATAGTTTTCTTTTCGAGGGCACAAGTACCCGCCAAGCCGTCGCTAAAGTCGATTTGTTTTTTTGAAAAAATTCTTCTATTATAAGAATGAAAAGCTTTTAATTCTAAAAAAGGATAATCACTATCTTCTCTGTTTACAACATAAAAACCGCCTTGAATTGCATTAATAAAGTCGGCTATATATTTTGTTGTGTTGTAAGCGAGTTCTTCGAGTTGATTATTGTACAACCTTTGAATAGTATTTATTTGAGCTAAAGCGTTACTTATTTTTTTCTCAATTTCTTGTTTTTTTACTTGTTCCTTTCTCTCTGTATGATCTCTAATTATTTTATCTCTAATTTTATTTAAATTATCGTGGAGCAAATCATTTTTAGAAAATTCAATTTTTGTGTCAAAATTTTCATCAATAATAAGGTCTGTAAATTTTTGATATTTATCTAATGTTTCTTTATTTTCAATTATATTTTGTTGAATTTCAGCAAATTCAGCTACATTTCTTTTTTTAAAATCAATAGTATTTTTTGATGTAAAAAGTAAAGACAAACTTTTTTTTATTTCTCGTAAAGTGTTTGTGATGTAATTAATTGTTAGAATAAAAAACGAAATAATAATTATAAATACTATTATAGGGCTAATCAAAATAGATGTTGCCTTTTTTTTGGATTTTTGAATAAATAAACTATCGGGAGTAGAAAAAATAATACTCCAATGATCTGAAGTACCTTTTAAAGACATTGAATATAAAGAATAAAAAGAAATTTCGTTAGGAGAAAACAAAGGAGCTTTTTTGCTGTATTCATTTTTAAGTGCAATATTTTTTTGCAGCTCTTTATTATTAGAAATAAATGGAAATATTTCAATTAAATTTCTGTCAATTTTACGATAATCTTTATTGTAAATTACCTTTAAATCATCGTCCACAAAAATTACATCGTATGAAAGATTATGTATAATACTTTGTAAAAAACTATAATTCAAGTCCAGACCAACAAGACCTATCAGTTTATTGTTAACTACCACAGGTACAACAATTCTAATAATATAGGAAGTTCCGGTTAGTTCCCAGTACGGATCTTTTAAAGGTGCTACAACAATTACATTATTATCATTAAATAATTTTAAATAAGAATCAAGCTTTACGTAATCGTCAATATCATTAATTTTTTGGGTAACTTTTCCATTTTCTCTAAAATATGTTACGGCAAATTGTCCGCTTATGTTTTGGGTTGAGTTTATGTATAGTTCGTCTAAATTATCTATGGTGTATGGTTTAAAAATTGTCCATAAACCGTATATTTCATCATTTTCTTCAATAATTGTTTTTAAATTTTGTTGAAAAAAATCCCTTCTAAAATCTTCGGGGATATTTTCGTAGTTACTAAAAATAACTGAAATGTTTTTAACAAGGTTTATATCTGTAGTAATTAAGCTGTTAACTTTTTCGGCCGTTGAAATAAGTATTTTTTGCTGATCAACAAAAACCTTTTGTTCGATGTTTTTAAGCAATAAATTATATGACCTAAACGAAGCAATACTAAGTATTAAAATTAGTACAACAGAAAAACCAAAAATAATTCGGGATTTAAGAGTAGTTAATATTTTAAGTTGTAAAGCCATATAATACAATGAATTGTAAATAAATTAAAGTCTGATTTTTCTAATTCTAGACATTTCACGTTGAGCGTCTCTGTCTTTTATTGTGTTTCTTTTGTCAAATTCTCGCTTTCCTTTTGCTAAAGCAATTTGCATTTTAGCAAGTCCTTTACTGTTAATGTATAATTTTAGTGGAACAATTGTTAATCCGGTGTTTATTGCTTTTCGAGCCAAGCGGTTAAGTTCTCGTTTTGTTAAAAGTAATTTGCGTTCTCTGTTTGGTTCGTGATTATACACTCCTCCATGACTATATTCCGAAATACTCATTAAAACCCACAATTCGTTATCAATAAATTTGCAGTAAGCGTCAGTTAAGCTTGCTTTTCCGGCTCTTATTGATTTTATTTCTGTTCCAAGCAACGATATTCCTGCTTCAAATTTTTCTAATATTTCGTATGAATAATATGCTTTTTTATTGCCTATATTTATGTTCGATTTTCCCATTTCAGTTTTTGCTCTTTCTAATATTCAAACAAAAGTAGTTTTTTTTTCTTTTTTGTGAAAAAATATTTACAAACTTGTTATAACCACCCCTTTAATTATTGTTGTTGGTATAATGCCCCATTTTCTGGAATCATTAAAATTTGTTCTGTCATCGTTCATCACAAAATAATAATCATTTTCAAAAATATAGTTTGAAGTTATGTTCCCGTTTATTAAAACATCACCGGTCTGATTTTTTTCAATTATTTTTCCTTCAAAAAGGTATATTGTATTTTTGTACAAGCTGTAATTTTTGTCGTTTAATTCAATTGAAAAACCTTTGTAAGGTATTGTAAGCTGTCCAAAATTATCTTCATTCCAACGATATTTAAACGATTGCGGAAAAATGCTGTCATTTCCTAATCCTGCTTCAACAATTATAGGTTTAATCATTATTAGAGAATCTTTGAGCAAACTGTCTGCCATTTTTTTTGTAAGATTTAGATTATAAACACCTAAAATATTTTCTTCTTCAGATAATTTATAGTGATTCAAAAGCTTATCGGTAGCTGAAGAATTAAAGCAATTTACACGATATTTTTTGATTGTTACAAAGGTTTCTAATATTGGTTGATTGTTTATAAAAATTTCGGAATTAATTATTTCAAATTCATCTCCGGGTTTTGCAATACACCTGATTATTTTTTGATTTTTATTAATAGGTGTTTCAATTAATAATATGTCTGCAAAATCAGGGGTTTTATTTTTTTGAACTACAAGTAATGAATTTTTATTATATTCTGTTAGATTTGAGCTTCCTTTTACTTTCACAAAATCAAAAAAAATGATTTTACTTACCAATAACATTAGTATTACTACTGCTAATAACGAAAAGGCTACAATTTTTCTCCTTTTTTTTGCCATAAGAATATTACAAATTTTTATTTAAAGATTATAAATTAATTCTGTCTTTAATTGTTCGGGGGATAGCATTTTTATTTACTAATATTGCAATTGTGTGGAATTTTACATAATCTTCAGACATGTATAAATATCCTTTATAAATTCCGTAATTTCCCCATGAATTTTTAATCAAATAATATTTAATTTCGGCATTATCTTTATATACACCAACGGCGTGCATAAGATGATCATCGGTAGTTGTTTGTTGGTCAAATAGTTGCTGACGGTATGGTTGTGCCGACATGTTCATATTTCTAATGTTTTTGGCGTTAACAATTGCTAATCCTTTTTGCATATTAAAGCCGGGTTCGGATACATCTCCGTCCCAAGCAACTGAATATCCGTTAGCAAGTGCAGAGTCTATAATTGAAACTAATTCGTTAATATAAACATTATAATATAAAGCTAAAGCCCAATTATCCGGTACTTCGAGTACAAATTGTTCATAAAAGTTATGGTGTGAATATGAAGTAAGTTCAACATAATTTTCGGGATCAAATTTAAGATATTGTGTAGTAAAAGATCTTGGAGTATATTGTTTCCTGTCGTATTTAAAGTTTGCGGGTGGAGCACCAAGATAACTGTCTAAAATTTTAGTGTATTCTTGTAACCAATTTGTGGGCAAGTTATCTAAACCAACTATTGAATCTAAGTAATTTTTCAAATCATGTTCAAGTTGAGTGTGATTTGTTAAAGTATAAGGATAAACGTCTTCGGGTACCATTCCATGAACCTTAACAATATCCATAACATCATGAGCTTGGCCTCCTTGTCCAAAATTATTATGTCCCTGTAAACGAACATAGTAATTTGCACGATTAATGTAGCCGTAATAAACAAAAAACATTTCTGAAATATTAACATCTATTGAGTTTTGGTGTTGAACTTCGGATTCAATAAATGAGGTTGTAGCAAAACTCCAGCAGCTACCGGCTTGTGCTTGATCTTTTACTGATGTTGTTTTTACTGTTGATACTTCTATAAAGCCTTGTGGTTGAGCATAAATACTGCTATACAGCAAAATTAGCACTAACGATACATATATTCTTTTCATCATTATTTGATTAAGTTTTTTACAAAGTTGCAAAAAAAAAAGATAAATAAAAATTTAACTGGTATTTTAAAGGGAATTTAAAATTTAAGTTTTTAAAATTACAATAAAATATTATAATTTAGATTATTTGACTTTTTTATATCTTAGCTATATGTTTTCTATTCGTTGAACAAGTAAAATTCCGGAAATAGCTTTTAATTTTTTTATTAGGTTGTTAATGAATATAGTGCTGTTTACTAAAACTCCAATTGTTCCTTCGTAAGTTTCATTTTTTGATTCATTAATGTTTATGTCGTAAAGTTCAATAAAAGGTTCATTTAAAATTATTTGTGAAATTTTAGCCACAATTCCGGGTTTTTGTTCGCTAACAATTTTTAATTTTGCTTTAAACCTTTGTTTTGTTTGCACATCTTTCCATGCAGCTCTCATAACCCTATAAGAATATTTTGTAAATAGTTCTCTGGCATTAGAGCATGTAATTTTATGAATTTTTGTGCCTGAAGTTGCCGAAACAAAAGCAAAAATATCATCTCCGGGAATTGGATTACAGCATTTTGCAAGTTCATATTTAATACCTGATACATTTTTGTCAATTAATAATAAATCATTTGAAATTGGTTTTTCTTCTAATTTTGTAGATATTTGTTCATTTAATCTTTTAATAACATTTTCGTAGTTATTTTCGGTGTTTTCAACAAACATTTCATAAAGCAATTGTTCAGAAATAGAAAATTTTTCATCGTTATAATCAAGATAAAAATCATTTATTTTACTGTATGCGAATTTTTTAAGTAGTTGATTTAATTTTTTGTCATCAAAAGCAAAATCATGTTTTTTATATTTTTGTTTTGTAAGATCAAAAATTGCAATCAGTTTTTCTTTTCCCTGATTAATTTTTTCTTGAGTTAATAACTTTAAAGCTCTGGTTATCCGCGTTTTAGCGTGTCGAGAAACAACAATATCTAACCACTCGTGTTTTGGACGTTGATTTTTTGAAATTACAATTTCAACTATATCGCCGTTTGTAATTTTATGTTTTATTCCAACATGTTTACCGTTAATTTTACCCCCGATACAACTATTCCCTAAATGAGAATGCAGCTTATATGCAAAATCGAGCACGGTTGCTCCTCCGTGCAATTTTTTTAGTTCACCTGCGGGCGTGTAAACAAATAATGTGTCGGAATAGAGTTCTTTTTTTACTTCAGAATTTGTATCCTGTAATTCCGGATTTTCCAAAACCTGACGTAATTGTATAAGCCATTGTTCGTGTCCTTGTTGGCCCTTAATTTCTTTGTATTTCCAGTGTGCAGCCGAACCTTTTTCGGCAATTTCGTCCATTCTTTGGGTTCTTATTTGCACTTCAACCCATTTCCCTTCGGGCCCGATAACTGTTGTGTGTAAGGATTCATAACCACTTGTTTTTGGTGCCGAAACCCAATCTTTCAGGCGTTTAGGATTTGGTGTCCAAATATCGGTTAATTTTGAATATACGTTCCAACACGCAGATTTTTCGTCTTGTAAGTTTTTAAAATCATTTTTCAACACAATTCTAACGGCAAATAAGTCGTATATTTTATCTAAACCAACATTTTGTTTTTTCATTTTTTTCCAAATAGAATGAATTGATTTTGGCCTACCTTTAATTTGAGCGTCAAAATTAAGTTCTTCGATTGATTTTTTTATTGGTTTTATAAAATCACTTATATATTTATCTCTATTCGTCTTTGTTTCATCTAAAACTTTAGCAATATACTGATAAACATCTGCATTTAAATATTTCATAGCAGTTTCTTCAAGCAAAGTTTTAACATTATACAAACCAAGTTGATGAGCCATTGGGGCGTATAAATATCTTGCCTCTGTACTTGTAATTTTTTGTTTATGCTCAGGTAAATCTTTTATATTCAGAACTTTATAATAGTGAAAAGCAAGTTTTAGTAAGATAACTCTAATATCTTTGCCCATTGCTATGTAAAAATGTTTAAAATATTCTCCTTGTTCTGTTAGATATTCTTCAATTGATTGAGCAAATTTTTTAGAACGTTTTGACATTATCGATGCTTTATTTTCAAAGTCAAATTTAGATATACCAAAAACCGGTTCATCTTCAAGTTTGTTCACTATATTTAATCCATTTAACAAAATAATTACTTGTTCAGCAAACTGGTTAGGTATTAATTCTAATATTTTTTGCTCATCAATTAATTTTGCTTCATAGGCTCTAAATAATATTTCGGTTAAAATTCCCGAAAAACCTATTCCAATTTTTGTTAGAATAATTTCTGAAACATAATAAGTTTCGTTAAAATAATTTACTCCTAAATAATTATAATTTGTTGAATAAAAATCTGACAAATAATCTGCAATATTTGATATTATTTCTTTTCGTTGTTCATCAATGTAAATTGAATCGATTGAGAACAATTTTTGTTTAAAATCTGTTGTATTCATAATAAACAAGGATAAAAAAAGCCGCAAATTTTATAAAACTTGCGGCTGTTATGATTTTTAAATTAAACTTTTAATTTTTACAAAAGTAGCATCATTAACAGGCACAAGAGGTAGCCTTAAATTATACTTAATAAAATTCCGCATATATAAAGCTGCTTTTATTCCGGCAGGATTTCCGTCGTCAAAAATAGCTTGCATCATATCAAGCATTTCGTAATGTAGTTGTTTTGCCATTGCAAAATTTCCTTGCAAGGCAAAACGTACCATATCCGACATTTTTTTAGGCTCATTCATACCGGCAACAGAAATAACTCCTTCGGCTCCAAGTGTTAACATTGGGTATGTTAAAGCATCGTCGCCGGAAATAACCAAAAATTCTTCAGGTTTATGTTGAATAATTTCCATAATTTGAGTTAAATTTCCGGAAGCTTCTTTTACTGCAACAATATTTTGATGTTTTGCAAGATGTAAAGTTGTTTGAGCAGAAATATTAACAGATGTTCGTCCGGGAACATTATATATAATTACCGGAACCGGCGAGGCATCGGCTATTGCTGAATAATGTTCTATTAAGCCTTTTTGATTTGGTTTATTGTAATAAGGGGCAACTGATAAAATTCCGTCAATCCCGTTAAAATTCCGATATTTAATATTTTCGATAATATCTTGCGTATTATTACCCCCAAAACCCGCAACAATTGGAACTCTACGATTAATTTTTTCAACCGCAAAATTAAGAATTTCATTTTTTTCCTTATTACTAAGTGTTGCTGTTTCACCGGTTGTGCCTAAAAAAACAAAATAATCAATACCATTTTCAATGTAATATTCTATTAAGTTTCTTAAAGAATTATAATCTACTGATTTATCATTATTAAACGGTGTAATTATAGCAACCGCAGTACCTTTAAATTTTGAAGACATATTTTGTTTTTTTTAAATTTACAGTTCTTTTTTTGTAATTATCTGATTTGTAGTTGATTATATGAAAAAATGACTTTTTTGTGCCTAATATTTGTTTATATATTGAACGTAGTGTTAAATATCACGGCATAAATTTAATTATTTTTTAGCAAATATTGTTTAACAGCCTCCAAATAATCAGAACAATCTATTTTATTTTTAATAATAAATGTTAAATCAGCAAAATTAAATTCATTAAAATGTGGCGACACTTTTAAATCAGCTTTTGCCATAGCAACAATGTGGTGTAACTTAATATTTTCCTCCATGCTAATTACAATAAGAATATCGAAATTTTTATGTAAAAAATCGCTAAGTCTTTCGGAATAAAGGTATTTTTTGCCATAAATTGTAAAAGTATTTTCGGGTAATGTTTCTTTTTTCTTAGGTTTATGGTTTACAAATTTAACAAAATTTACTTCATTTTCTTTTTGTAAAAGTTTAATAAATTCATCTGTATTTTTATTTAGTTGTTCAGAGGTTATATTTATTATCACGCCAATTGATTGACTATTTGATATATATTTAAAAGTTTTTTTCCCTTGCGGTCGCAATTTACTTATTTCTTTTAAAATCCTTTTTTTTGTAACCTTTTCAAAAATTTTTTTAAACATGTTGTAGTTTTCTATAAATAAGTGTGGTTAATGTTTTCTTAATTTTAATTTAAAAAGAAGCAAATATAAATCTTTTTTTATAAATCAAAAAT
>JAFGXO010000005.1 GCA_016936595.1 Bacteroidales bacterium
AGTTTTTTTAAAAAATTGTCTTCCGTAACTTTTTTATTATTTTCAATTTTCATTTAGTATAATATTTTTTAATTATATGTTTTAAAGATAGTTTTATTTTGTAAATTGACAAAATCACATCTAAAATAAAATTAATGAAATAATATAGAGGATAATTTTTTATTATCGCGTCTTTATAATTTAGCAAAAAAGAATTTTTACCGCACTTCCAATTAAATCTCCATTTTCTTATTGTTCCCCATTTTTCGGCACGAGTTAATGGTCTGAAATTTTCATTGCTTTTAATATTTTTATATTCCCATGTTTTTTTTTCGTTTTTTGCGTCAGAAGAGCCTTGCACAGGAATTTTATTTAATGTTTCAAAAGGATATTTATCCGATTTTATATTCAAATATTCAAATATTTTTTTCAATTCATTTTCGGTATTCAAAAAAAGGTCTTCGTATTTTACTATTAAAAAATTATCTTTATTTTTATTTTTAAATTCAATAATTCGTTTTGCACTTCTGTTCCAAAGTTCAAAACCTTCTTCGTAATTCCAAAATTTACTCCTAACACCCGATTCTACTAAGTCTTTGGCATTGCGAGTAATAATTATCAATTTTTTATCAGGAAAATATTCTTTAAATAGATGAATATTATGAGTGTATGGAGTATTCAGCAAAAAATATTTTGTTTGTTCTTTTGTATGTATAGATTTTATTATTCCATCGCCCAAGCCTTTTTTTAAATTTTTAACAATTTTTTCTTCGTGTTCTTTATCATTTCGTTTCCAAAAATATGATATATTTTTAACATATAATTCTAAATAATTTAGTTCCGAAACAAAATGGTCTTCTCTATTTAAAAGACTTACTTGAACGTCTTGATGTTTTTTCAAAAGCTGTTTTAAATAGTGTGTTCCACTTCGTCCTGCTATTCCTATAATAAAAATTGGTTCCATTTAACTAATTTATATTTAATACTTTCTTAATAGATTTTGGAATGTATAAAAATAAAATATCATATTTTCTTTTTACAATTATTACGTATATCATATTTCTCAAAACCATAATTCCGGTTACAGATATTGCTGCTCCAATTATTCCTAAAAAATAAACTAAAATAATGTTTAAAATAATAAAAACAATTGCGAGTATCAGACTTGTATTTTGATTAATTCTTTCGTTCCCCGACATCATTAAAAATATTCCAACTGGTCCAGACCAAGCACTAACTAACTGACTTACAGTAAGTATATAAAAAACGGTTAATCCTGTTTCTATATCTGTATCTAATAAAAAGTTCACGATAAATTTTGAAAAAATTATCATAACAACAAATAAAGAAAATGTTATTATAGATATTGTTTTTGTAGTTTTGTGAACTAATTTTTTTAATTCATCAATTTTTTTTAACTCAAAAAGTTCCGAGAAATGCGGAGCAATGCCGGAATTAACGGCAAGCAAAACAATTCCAAGTAAAACAGCCGTTCTATACATCGCATGATAAACTCCAATTTGAGCATTTGAAACGTAATAACCTAATATAATTTTATCAGACCATTTTATAATTGCACCAGAAATTACAACCATAAGCATTGGAACTGCCATTTTAAAAATTTCCCTACTTTCTACTTTTTCTGTAATTTTTGTCGATTTCCAATTTTTTAATAACAAAATAAAAATAATGCTTAAAACAAACATTATAAACAAACTAACAAAATGAGCTGTTATTGGTGTTCCTTCTGCTCTATTATTTGTAAAAATAATAATTCCAATTAAAATAAAAACAGTGATTGGTGTATAAAATAAATCTATAAATCCAAATTGTCCTATCTTTTTATAAGCTCTAACAAACTGTCCATTAATTCTTCTGATAGAAATAGGTATAAGAATAAATGCAAATAATTTTAAATATGAAGCATTATCCGGTTTGTTAAAAATTTCACCGGCAATAAAATCGGAGAAGAAGAAAAACAACAACGAAAATATTATTCCGGGAACAAAAATAATTTTAAGTGCCTGAAAATAATAAGATTTAATTTTCCCAAATTCTTTTTTTGCTTTAAACTTGGAAATAAATCTCAGAGTTGTCATCTGAATACCGAGAGTTGCAAATGTTCCAAAAATAGTTAAAATTGATATTATATATGAAAATATTCCAAGTGCTGAGGTGCCAAAATATTTAGTAATAATGATAATATTTGCATATCCAAATACCATTGCTATTACCTTAATAGACAAATAAATAGCACTTCCTTTGGCTAATTTATTTTTAGAGTATTTATTTATTATTTTTCTTATTTGCATTTTCTATTTTATAGGCATATATTGTGTTTGTTTAAAAAGTTTCATCTTGTTCATAATTAATGATAATTTTTTCTAACTAAAAGATGTATTGTTTTTTAGAATAATCTCTGGTTTAAAACACAATAAATTTGTAAAATTTAATACTTTTTTATAAATAATTTTTGGTTTTTCTAAAATATCGTCTTCATATATTAATTTTATGGAATTTTCATTTTCCATAATACTATCAATTAGATTATAATAACTATTAAAACCGTAAATGCCAAAATTACAATCATCATTTTTGCAAAAAAGTTCGCACAAAAATAGATTATTTTTCAAGTTTCGCAAAGATGTTTCTTCGGTTGGGAATAACTAATTATAAATTATCTTTTGGAAAAAATAATAGCTGTTGGTTATGATTTTTTTTTATAAGAAATATTTTATTACTTTTTTGTTTTGCAATTCCTTTCACTAATTTTTATGATTTTTCATTGTACTAAAATCATGTTGTTAAAATAGTTTTAAATACTTATTTGTTAATTGTTTATCCTAAGTGTTTTTTTATTTATTAGAGATTTTTTATCAAAGGATCTTGATTGAGCAAGTGATTTGGAAACTAAATTTTACTGTTTTGTGTTATTGGAAACATGAATAAGTAATATTAGCTTTTCCCAATACGAATTGTGATAATACAAACGTCATAGCATTAACTTAAAAAAATAAATTATATGAAACCAAATGTATTGGTGCAAACATTCAGATTACACCTATAAAACAAAGTAAATTGCAATATTTGACATAAAAACAACATTTTCTGTTAATTTTATTAAAATTAATTATTTTTGTTATAATTACCACCAATAAAAAGCCCAAACAATGGGCTCAAACACTTGAAGATGAAGTATTAGCAACCGCATTGCTTGATAGGTTGTTGTGTAGGTGTGAGATAATAAAACTTCGAGGTGAATGATATTAGTTACAGAATGGAAAATAGAAAAGGAATTTTTAAAAATAAAGATACAGCAGAGCAAATCGGCGGCTGAGTTTGCCCAAAGAAGTTTTGAAGAGAGCCTTTAGGCGACCGGAAAAACTTCTTTGGGCAAACTAGAAAAATTATATATTTTTGTGGGGACTTTCATTTGCGAAAAACTGATGATTGCAAAATTGCCATTTACAATAATCACAAATTTTTAGAAGTAATTATATATCGAACAAATGAAAAATAAAACAATACGAGTATTACTGATTATTTCGTTGTGTTTGCAAACAACATTTACTCTTTCACAAAATAATCATAAAATTGATAGCTTAAAACTAATGTTGACGAACCAAAAACAGGACTCTTTGGTCATACAAACATATTTAGCAATAGGTTATGAATATGAAAATATGTTTCCTGATTCTGCTATCTCCTACTACAACAAAGCCTTAGCAATAGCTACTCAAAATAATTATCAGAAATCTACTGCCAAGTGCCTTAATTATATCGGAATAGTTTATAAAAACCAGTGTAATTATCCAAAAGCATTAGAATATTATCAAAAAGCATTAACAATAAACGAAAACATAGAAGATAAAGAAGGAATAGCTGCAAATTTTGGTAATATAGGAAATATTTATATGGCTCAAAGCAATTATGACAAAGCCATTGAATACAACCAAAAAGCATTAGCTATAAATACAGGACTGAATGATAGTATAAGAATAGCTAATAATTATGCAAATATTGGTATTATCTACGATATGAAAGGCGAATACCAAAAGGCATTGGAATATATGACAAAATCATTACAAATAGTTGAAGAAAGCGGCGATGAAGAAATGATAGCTATCCTGTTGGGAAATATCGGCGTTATTTATATGGAAAAAAAGGATTATACCACAGCTATTGAATACTACCAAAAATCATTAAAAATATGTGAGAAATTAGGCGATAAGGAAGGGATAGCTTCAAACCTTGTAAATATCGGAAATTTGTACAGAATAATAAAACAGCCTGAAACAGCAATTCAATACTTGAAGCAATCGATTATTATATCAAAAGAAATAAGTGCATTATTGTTTGAAAAGGAAGCGTATGACTACTTAACAGAAATCTATATCGGATATAATGACTACAAAAAAGCATTAGATTACAAAAATTTGTGGATAAAAATAAACGATAGCATATTCAATATCGAAAAAACCAAAAGCATTGAAGATATGTCGGCACGCTACGAAAGCGAGAAGAAAGCTCAACAAATATTGCTACAACAAGCTGAATTGGAAAAAAGCCAAGAGCAAAATGCACGTGAAAAAGCAGAACGTGAACGGCAACAAAGTCTGCGAAATATGTTTATCGTAGCCTTTGTTTTAATGTTATTATTGGCAATTTTTATTTTAAGAAGCTATAGTCAAAAGAAAAAAGCCAACCAATTATTAACAAAGCAAAAAAAACAAATTGAAGAAACAAACGAAAAACTAAACACAACTATTGAATTAGTAAACATACAAAAAAACGAAATAGAACAAGCACACGCTCATATTCAAGACAGTATAAACTATGCCAGTAAGATACAATCGGCGGTTTTATCCGAAAATATCTTAGCAAACAAACTGGCTGACCATTTTATACTTTACAAACCCCGCGACATCGTTTCGGGCGATTTTTACTGGATGAAAGAAATAGGTACAAGTATAGTGGTTGCCGTCGCCGACTGCACCGGACACGGAGTTCCCGGTGCATTTATGAGTATGCTGGGCACAGCATTTTTAAATGAAATAGTAACCGAAAATAATGCAAAAATGCCCGGACATATCCTGAATGAATTACGCTCGAAAATCAAAACATCGCTGAAACAAACCGGTAAAAAAGACGAGAATAAAGACGGAATGGATATTGCCATTTATACTATAAATACAGACACAAATACGCTTTTCTATGCCGGAGCAAATAATCCTCTTTTTGTAATTCGAAAGCGGACGAACCAAACTGCTTTTAAAAATGTTTCTAATATAAAAACAATGGATAATGACACACATACTCTTTACGATATAAAAGGAAGTCGCCAACCGGTTGGTATTTATATGCAGGAAAAGCCTTTTGAAACCATAGAAGTAAGTTTGCAAAAAGAAGATACCCTTTATACTTTTTCTGACGGCTATGTTGACCAGTTTGGTGGAGAAACCGGACACAAATTTATGACAAAAGCATTTAAACAGTTACTTTTAAAAATATGCGAAAACCCAATGTCGGAACAAAAACGAATACTTAATGAAACAATCATAAACTGGATTGGTAAGAAACAAACACAAATTGATGATATTCTAATAATTGGAATTAGAATATAACCAAATCCAACTTAAAACAATGTCTTACCCTGAAATAGCTTTACACATAAAATTGTAAAGTTGTGATAAAAAATTCATAAAACGGACGAGCTCTCCAAGAATTTACAGTGATGAATTTAAGCAAAAAATTTTGAGAGCAATTATCGACGAAGGTCTTATGCCAACCGAAATTGTTCGCCGATTTGGAGTAAAAAATGTATCAACAGTCAGAAACTGGATAAACAAATATAATCAAAATTTATTATCTTTGCCCTAAGAACCGGATAATATTTTTGACATGCATGACCTAAGCAAAGAAGATTTAGAGAAAAAAATTAAAGACTTAGAAAAACAACTTTCTTACG
>JAFGXO010000194.1 GCA_016936595.1 Bacteroidales bacterium
ATGCCGAAAAATTAAAATCACTAAATAAAAATGCTTTAGAAATTAAATATATTTTAAATAATTAGAACCCAAATTTTTACAATTTAATAATAAAAGACATGAATAAATACATATTAATTATAATCGTTTTACTTGCTTTTTCGTGCAATAATAATACTTCAGATGAAACAATTATTGAAGATATTCAGACAAACCAAATCAGTTTTACACCCGAACAAGTTGATTTAGCCGGAATAGTTACCGATACAATTTCGCAAAAAACGTTTTCGTCAAAAGTTTATTGTAAAGGTGTAATTATGGCAACTCCGCAAAATAGAGCAAAAATTTCTGTTCCAATGGAGGGATACATAAAAAGTATTTATATTCAAAACGGACAAAGTGTATATAAAAACACAGCTCTTGTTACACTCGAACATCCGGCGTATATTGAACTTCAAAAAAATTATTTGCAAACAAAAAGTGAATTTGATTATCTGAAAATTGAATTTGAACGACAAGAAATTTTGTATAATCAAGGAGCTGTTAATGCAAAAGTTTATGAGCAAATAAAATCAGAATATGAAACTTCGGCAGCTCAATTACAAGCCTACAAATTACAATTACAGATGTTAAATATTTCAACAACAAATTTAACTGCCAACAACATCAGAAGCACAATAACTGTGTATTCGCCAATTGCCGGCACAATTAACAATCTTGATATAACTATTGGTCAGTATGTTAGACCCGAAGACATGCTTTTTGAGGTAATTGATAACGATGATTTTTTTCTGGAATTACACGTTTTTGAGCGAGACATTCAATCGATTAGAATTGGGCAAAATGTGTCATTTAATTGCAGTAATCCTACAAGTACTCAGGTTGAACACACGGCAGAAATTGTAAATATTGGTAATGTAGTTGACGATATGACTAAAACGTTCAAAATAAACGCTAAGCCAAATTTATGCTCTCAAGAAATGAGGCACGGAATGTTTATTAACGCCGAAATTTTTACTAATAATCAACTTGTGTATGGTTTGCCTGAACAGGCTGTTGTTCAAGAAGGAAACATATACTACATATTTATTGCAAAGGACGATAATTTATTTATAAAAACTCCTGTAGATATTGGAATTAGTGATAATGGTTTTTTTGAAATTGTAAATTATTCTAATTTAATGAATCAAAAAATAGTGGTTTCGGGTTCAAATTATATTAAAGCCGAAATGGATAAAGAGTAGAATATAAAGAGCAGAAAAATTATTGCTCTAATAATAATTGCTAAACATAATTTTAAACACCCATTCTTTTTGGACATAAAAATTCTGCAAAAAATTTATACGAAACAGAAAATTGCCTATCAAAACATTTTTTGACAATATTGAAGGAATTCAACATTTTAGACCATGGGAGTTGGAGCTATAATGAGCAAACTAAAAAAAAATCAGGTTAATTAACCTGACTTTTTTTTTAATAATTTGTTTTGCAGAATTTTAGTAAGTACTAAAAGTATATTTATTATCGTCAATAAGTTTGTCGGCAATTCTTCTGCGAGCTTCAACTAAATTAAAAGGTTTAACTTGAGTATAAAAATCGATTGCTTTTATAAAATCACATTGTTCACCTTCTCCAAGAATGCTCATCATTTCATCGGTTGCAGCTTTTTTCAATATTTGAGCTGATTCGTATTGTAAAACATCAAGAATATCTTTGTAAATTTCAATATTGTGAACATTTTTTACTTTTTCCATTTTTTCAACTCTCAACCATGTAGATTCGGCAACATACAATTGCATCATCATATCGGCTAAGTTAAAAAGAACTTCTTGTGACATGCTGATTTTTTTGCCCAGCTTTTCAATAGCAACTTTAGTCATCAATAATGTGGCTTTTTTAAAGTTGTTAACGTATTGTTTGTTGCGATTATAATAATCAGCATCAAATTGGGGTTTTGCAGGAAGATTTTTGAATTCATTCCAAACTTCTTCGGTAGCCGATAAAAGTTCAATTTCTTTTTTCATTCCTTTTTTGATAAGAGTATCAGAAACAACCATTCGGTTTATTTCATTAGTACCTTCAAAAATACGATTGATTCTTGAGTCTCGATACATTCTTTCGATGTTAGTTTCGGCAGAAAAACCCATACCACCGTGAATTTGCACACCTTCGTCAACAACGTAATCTAACATTTCGGAGCCATATACTTTAATAAGAGCTGCTTCGATAACAAAATTTCGTTGAGCGTCAACATTTGCAATACCTTTATCAACACCTTGAGCAACATACATTTTTATAGCATCGTCAACATTACTGCTAATTCTGTAAACAGCCGATTCATTAGCAAATGCTCTAACAACTTGTTCGGATAATTTGTATTTTATTGCAGGAAAACTAGAAAGTAATGCACGGAATTGTTTACGTTCGTTTGCATAATTTACCGAGTATTCAATACCTGCTTTAGAAGCACCAATAACATTAGCTCCAAGTTTAATACGTCCAAGATTTAAAATATTAAGAGCAATTCTAAAACCTTCACCACGATTACCTAGCATGTTATTTACAGGCACTTTACAATCATTAAAAAATACCTGAGTTGTAGAAGAACCTCTAATTCCCATTTTATTTTCTTCGGCACCAAAACTAATTCCCGGATAACCACGTTCAACAACAAAAGCACTAAGAACTCTGTCGTTATCAACTTTAGCAAAAACTGTGTAAACATCGGCAAATCCGCCGTTTGTAATCCACATTTTTTGTCCGTTTAAAATCCAATGTTGTCCATCTTCGGATAAAACGGCTTTTGTAGAGCCTGAGTTTGCATCAGAGCCGGATCCGGGTTCGGTTAAACAGTATGCTCCTAGTAATTCGCCGGTTGCTAATTGTGGTAAATATTTTTGTTTTAATTCTTCGCTGCCGTAATATACAATAGGTAAAGTTCCAATTCCTGTATTAGCAGAAAAAGCAACAGAAAAAGAAAAACCGGTTCCCATAATATCACTTGCAAGCATTGATGTAACAAAATTTTGTCCAAATCCTCCGTATTCTTCGGGTACCGAAATTCCAAGAAGCCCTAATTCGCCGGCTTTTTTTAATAAACTTGGCATTAAACCTTCTTCATGTTCATCAACTCTGTCGGTAACAGGAATAACTTCAGACTGGATAAAATCTGCACACGATTGAGCAATCATCAATTGCTCTTCGTCAAACTCTTCGGGTATAAATACGTCGGTGTATTTTGTATCACGAACCAAAAATTCGCCACCTTGTAATGCTTTTGTTTCCATCAATTGTATATTTTTTTTTCGACAAATTTAAAAACTAAATTTATTTTTCAAAAAAAAGCTGTAACCTTATATTATATAGTAACTAATATATTAAATAAATTACTACAAAATATTTTAATTACAGCATTTTTATAAACTCAAAAAGAGCAAATATTCAATCTTAATATTTTAGGTTAAAATAAAAGATAACAATTATGCATAATTTACAAATTGTTTAACAAGTTCTCTAATTTCATCTTCTTTTCCAAAAAGACGTTCGCTTAAATCCTTATCGTCGTATGATTTAAGAAGGTTAACAAATCTATCAATTGAGCCTTTTGGAAATACATTATCAGTATTATAAAAATCCGAATCTTTTTCAAGCTCAATAGCTGATTCATAACATGAAACCGGTAATTGATCAAGTTTATCTATAATATGTTTGTTTTCATCTTTAAAAATATTAACTTCAATTTTTAATTCTTTGGCAACGTCTAATCCGTTTTTACTTTCAATACCTGATTGTATAGCCATAACCATTGCAGCAAGTAAATGATATACATCAGCCGAGCCATCTGGCACTCTAAATTCAACAGTTTGTTTTCCCGGGATATACGGCACATCATATATTTCGTACGGTTTGTTGGCATCTTTAACCATGTGAGTTTTAAGAACCCAGCCTAAAGGTATTCTGATTAAAGCACTTCTGTTTGTTTCGCCCCAGCATATATTTGTGGGAGCTTCTTGGTGAGGCACTAAGCGTAAATATGAAGTAGGAACAGTGTTTCCAAAAGCTGTTAATGATTTAGAGTGATTAAGTAATCCGGCAATTGATTTAAGGGCAACTTTGCTTAATTTTTCACCCTCAATCATCATATTTTCATCGTTTTCGTTAACCATCATGTAGTGAATATGTAATCCGCTTCCGGCTTTACCAACCGAAATTTTTGGAGCCCAAGTAATGTCAACTCCGTATTCGTAAGCGATGTTCCGCAAAATCCATTTAGCTAAAACTAATTGATCTGCAGCATCTTCTATGTCAACCGGATTGAATTCAATTTCGTGTTGTTCATAATAATGATATTCGGTTGTAAAGTTGCCAACTTCTGAGTGAGCATATTTAATTTTTCCTCCGCAACGAGCAATTAATCTCATAGCTTCAGTTCTAATAAATTCAAATTTGGCAAAAGGTTTAGAACCATGGTAGCCTCTTTGGTCGGTTGCCGGGTAGTGTTCGTTAGCGTCTTTTTCGTCTTTAATATAATATTCTAATTCAGCTAATGCTTTAATTTTTAAGCCTGTAGCTTTGTTAAAACGTTTGTGAGCTTTACGTAAAATGTTTTCGGGGGCACTAGCAAGAGGCTGTCCTTCGCGAGTGTAATATGAGCAAAATAGATCAATTGTAGGTACTTCTGAAAAGGGATTAACAAAAGCTGTTCTAAATCGCGGAATAACGTATAAATCGCTTGTTGAAGCGTCAACAAAATCGAATAAACTTGAACCGTCAACACGTTCGCCGGTTGCCAGGATTGATTCAAGATATTCACGTGAAGTTATTACAAAATTAAGTGTTTTTAATTTGCCGTCGCCGCCAACGTAATGAAAATTAACTTGCTCAATATCATTCTCTTCAATATATCTAATGATATCATGTCTTGTAAATTCTTTTGCCGGTTTGCGTAAGTATTTCACCAACAAATTTGGGTTTAAAGCTACTTCGTATTCTCTCATTTTATTGTGTTTTTAATTTGCAAACGAAATAATAAAATTTTTAGTTATTTTGCAAATATACTTTATACTTATGAAACATCATTTGATATGAATGTTGTTAGCTGTAATTATTTATATTGTTTAGAGGTTATTATGTTAAATTATTAATTATTAGGAAATAAAGGGACAGAATATTGCAATTATTTATTTATTCTAAATTTTGGGAAAATTTAAAAAAAAAAGTCCAATTTAATATAGCGGTTTGTAAGTTTTTTTATGATTTAATATTATTTGAAAAAAATTATGATTTTTAACTTTTTAAGTGTTATGTAAGGGTAAAATTGTTTAAATAATTGTATTAATTGGTTAGTTTACATATTATTTAATGCAGTTTTAAGACTATCAACCCAATTGGGTATAGATAAATCAAAAGTTGTTTTAATTTTTGATTTGTTTAAAACGCTGTAAAAAGGTCTTGGAGCAGGGCGAGGAAATTCTTCTGAGCCTACTGGATAAATTTTGCAATTTATTTTTTTAAAATCAACTATTGTTTTTGCAAAATCGTACCACGAGCATACACCTTCGTTTGAAAAATGATAAATTCCTGATTTTACTGCATTGGTATCTAAGCTATCAGAGGCTATTTTGAGAACAGCAAGGGCTAAATCGGCTGCATTTGTAGGAGTTCCTATCTGGTCAAAAACTACTTTTATTGTTGGGTTTTGATTTGCAATTTTAATAATTGTTTTAACAAAATTATTTCCAAAAACACTATAAAGCCATGATGTTCTGATAGTTATAGTTTTATCGTAATCTGATACTTTTTCTTCTCCTTCCAATTTTGTTTTCCCGTAAATACTATTTGGATTAGTGATATCGTCTTCGGTGTAAGGTTTAAAATTTTTCCCGTCAAAAACATAATCAGTAGAAATATGAATAAAAGGGATATTAATTGATTGTGCCGCAATTTTTAAATTTTCGGCACCGATAACATTAATTTTGTATGCTGTTTCGGCATCTTTTTCGGCTTTGTCAACGGCTGTATAGGCAGCACAATTAATAATTAGACTGATATTGTTATTTTCCACAAAATTGTAAGTTGCATCTAAATTTGTGATGTCTAATTCTTCGATGTCAGTAAAAATGAAGCTGTAATTGTTAAACTTATTTTTAATGTTTTTAATTTCGCTTCCGAGTTGTCCGTTTGCTCCGGTAACAAGAATATTTTGCATTTTTAAGGAAATTTTTATCTTTTGGTTTCAAAAGTAGTCATAAAATCTTGATAAGTTTGGGTTTTCCATGCATTTGAACTGAAAAAAACGAGAATAGATTCAAGTTTAGGTGCTGAAAAATAACCATTTACAACAGTTAATGGGGTAAAATTCTCGTCTAAAATAATAATTGACGGAAAAAAGAATTTACCTTGAAATAGTTCCATCGCTAATTGATTTGGTTGCCCTTGCCCAAGACTAACGTATTGATTTGTATCAACTTTAATGGTGTCGGTAGTTGCAGCATCAAAATTAATTAAGTAAAAATTATTGTTAATTTCGGAGGCAATAATTGAATCAGAAAAAGTAATATTTTTCATAACTTTACAACTAAAACACCACGAAACATTAGAAAAGAGCAGGTATTTTCGAGGTTCAATTTTTGCCTTGTCAAAAGCTTCATTAAACTTAAGCCAGTTGCTTACACCTGAAGTGTCAGGTTTTAGTGTGTCGGGAATTTTTTTGAGGTCTTCAACAAAATTATTGGGATAATTAATCATGTGAGAAATAATGTATTCCTCTAAAGAGATGAAATTTGATAAATCTTCTGAAGCATAAACTAAATATGGTTCAATTTGTGCAACCGATTTATATCCGGGCATAATAAATTTTTGGCCGCTTCTAGTGATAAAAACTGTAGAAGGGTAGGATAGTCTTCCGTTTAATAAATTTATAGCTAATTTATTAGTTTTTCCTTGTTTTAAATATACTTGTCCTCCAAAAGTAACGCTGTCGGTTTTTTCAGAATTAAATTTTACGGGATAAAAATTATTATTAATAAAACCTGCAATGTTTGGGTTTGAGTATGTTGTTTTCATCATGTGTTTACACCAACTGCACCAATCGGTGTACACATCAATTAAAATGGGTTTAGGATTTTGAGCAAAAAGTGTTTCGGCTTTACTTAATTCTATCCAATTTACTAAAGATGTTTCAGTTGTATCATCTTGAGAAAAAACTGAAGCTGAAATAAATAGAGAAAAAAGTATTAATAAGGCATACTTCATAAAAAAAAATTAGGGATTTATGTTTGTTTATTTTTCACCCAAAGCAATTTTAAGGGCAGTGTAGTCGGTATCTATAATTGCAAAATTTTCTGTAGAGTTATCTTGGTTTGAAATTGGAATGATTCTACGTTGCACAAAAATAGTTTGTTCTAACTTATTTTTAAAGTCAAAAGTAAATTGAACAGGTTTTTTATTGTTTTTAGCATTTTCTAAAAGTTCTTGAATGTTAGTATTTTCAGAGGTAAAAAAGTCAATTTTTTTATTTTCCAGTTCTTCTTTTTCATAACCATATAAACTGATAAAGCTGGAGTTATTCCATAAAATTTTGTTTTGGGTATCAATAATGCATATTGCGTCAATGGTATTGTTTAAAATAACGCTCATTTTTTCGATTTCAAATTTTTTAAGATCAATTTGTCGTTCCTGAATTTTCACCATTGCTAACACTTCTTTTATTTTTACATTATTAATATAAAACAAGAAAATAACGACAAAAGTCATAAAAATAAATCCAATTAAGAATAAATTTTTAAGCAATTTTTGCGATTGAAGTTGGGTTTGGATCAAAAAATTATCATTATAAAACATGTCTGACAAATCGGTATCGTACAAGTTGTCAGTCAAAGTATCCGGAATAGAGTATATTTGATCAATATCTAAAGAATCTGTTTGGCCAAAAAAGTTTAAGGCACTAAAAATAAGTAGCAATAAAAACGTAATTTTAATTTTCATTTTATAAGGTAATTTTCAATTATTTGTTCTTGATATTTGTAATATCGTTCGAAATATTAATAACTTTATATGGTTTGCCTTCGTCATCAAGAATAGGAATATAAGCTTCAGAGAACCAAACAGTATTTCCGGCAATAAGTGCTTTTTGAGTGAAGGTAGTAACTCTTCCTGCAGTGATGCTTTGCCAAAGGTCGTCTAATTGAGCCCTGTATGTTGGGTCGTTAATATATAAGCCTTGTTCGGCTCCAATCATGTCTGATTTAGTTTTGTTTAGGAAGTTAAGGAATCTATTATTAATGTCAATAATTCTTCTATCCATGTCGTAAACAACAACATACGAAACTTTGTTCAGAGCGTTTACTATTCCTTCATATTCGGTTGCTTTTCTAAGGAGTTCGTCTTGAGTAGTTTTCATTTCCTCAATATTCTGACGCAATTCTTCTTCTTGGTGAATAAGTATTTGCGAGCGTGATTGAAGGTCTTGAACTAATTTATTTGTTCGTAGAGTTATTTGTAAATTTGCAATAGTAGAAGCAACACTAACACCAATTTTTTCAATAAATCTGCGAATATGAGGTTTAAAGTCTCCAAAAGAGTTAAGTTCAATAACTGCATAAATAACTTCATTAAATTTAAAAGGCACAATTATTAAAGATCGAGGTTGTTTATCGCCTAATCCTGAACTGATGCTTGAATATCCATCGGGTATGTCAGTTATGTAAACTAATTCACCTTCTTGAACGCTTCTGCCAACTAAACCAACACCAAAAGGAATAATTTTTTGCAAAAATTTACGTCTCTCGTAAGCGTAAGCAGAAAGAAGTTCAATCTCTTTTTCTTCGTCATTAACCATAAATAAAGCTCCTTGAGCAGCATTTGTGTATTTTACAAGATAGCTAACTACTTGGTAGCTAAGATCTTCAATATTTTGGGAATTTTCTCGTAGAATTTCGGCTATTTTAGATTCTCCATTGATAATCCAATTTTGTATTTTTTCTTCGGCGTTTCTTTTTTCTTCTTCCATTTTGGCAATTTTTAAACTGCGTTGCATTTCAAGAATTGCGTTACCAAGTTCATCTTTATCGCTTTTAGCTGTGTATTTTACATCTAAATTACCTTTTGATATTTCGTAAGTAAAAGTTTTTATGCCGGTTAATGAGTCTATTAAATTGTTAATAGAAGTAACCATTCTACCCAATTCATCTGAACTAACTTTTTCCATTTTATAATCAGATGAAATATCAAAATTTGATATTTTTTCGAGACTTTCAACAGAGTAGTTTATGGGTTTAATTATTGAATTTAATATCAATAAAGTAATAAATATCATTAAAAATAAGCCTATTATTGCCAGTACTATGGCTGTAGTAATAAATTTATTAGAGTCTTTTCTGATTACTTTTAAAGGAACTATTGTTCCTAAACTCCAAGCTCGGTTAATATTACCAAAATAAAATGGTTCAAGTATTACAAAGTTTTTGTTGCCTAAGCTGTCTTTTTGTATAAAAACTTCACTTTGAGCATTTTGTATGCTAAATAGTAGATTTCTTCTCGATACATCGTCTTTTAAAATTTTTGAAAATGATTGGTTTATGTATTCTCCTGTACTGTTGGCTACTATGTTTCCTGTATGCGAAACCATAAAAGTTTGAGCTTCGGGTATAGGTTTTAGTTGTGTAATTATGTTATAAAGTCTTTCTAAGGATATATCGGCAGCAACTAATCCGGCAAATTTATTGTTCCTAACTATTGGAATACCAATACTGTTCATTAGTTGTTCGTCTTCTTTTAGTCCTGTGTATGAATCAAAATATATATCGGTAATATCATCTCGCATTGATATTTTAAAAAGATAATACAATGAGTTTAAAGCTTCTTCTTCCATGTTTAGGGTGTCAGTTTTGCTTATTATATTACCGTCTCTCCAATAGTATAAATATCTATACCTTCCGTGATTTTTTGTGTAGTTTTTATATATAGAATTAAGTTCCCAACTAATTCCAATTGATAAAAATTGAGGTGTTTCTGATATAACTCCTTTAATAACTTTGTCTTGTTTTAAAATAAAATCATCAAAATTATCTTCATACAATGAGTTTAATGTGTTTTTTAGGGATCTAAGTATTTCAATATCTTGACCAAAAACCACGTTAAAGAATGTACTTGAACTGTGTACTAATCTTCTGGTTTCGTTGGTTAAATTTTGAGTAAAGATTGTTTGTACCTGTATTAGAATCATTATAATTGCTGCAACATAAATAGTTGAAACAGAAAGGAATATGCTAATAAATATTCTTAATCTAAGACTTCGTCTCATGCGTTTGTTGAATTGTAAATTTTTGCTAATTTATAAAAAAATTACAAAATAAAAGTCTTTTTAGTGGAATATTTGAAATTGCCGCTTTATATTATGTGTAATTGTCTGAAAATTAAAATATTACAACTTGTTTCAAAAAAAATATTATCAATAATGTAATTTGTTTTTATCTGTTTAGTTTTGTTTAGTGTTTTTTTGATTTTTTGTTTTTTTGTTTTGAAAAAAAATAGTAAAAAGTTAATTATTATTCCCTAATTATATTGTCTTTATTTGCATAGATATCTAATTGCCATATCATAAGAGTATAGTCCAAAACCTGATATTATTCCAACACAAACATCTGAAATAACCGACTTTTTTCTAAACTCTTCTCTTGCAAAAATATTACTTATATGCACTTCAATTACCGGAATATTTATTGACGAAATTGCATCTCTTATTGCTATAGAATAATGGGTTAAAGCTCCGGCATTTAATATTATACCATTAATTTTTTCGGAAATGCTTTTTTGTAATTCATCTATTATTTCTCCTTCGTGATTTGATTGAAAAATAGTGAATTCGTTTTTTGAATACTCTGCCTTTAACTTATATAAAAATTCTAACATGTCAGTTGTTCCGTAAATATCAGTTTCACGAGTTCCTATCATGTTTAAATTTGGACCGTTAATTATTTTTATTCTCATTTTTTTTATTTCTTTGATAACTAAATTTTTCTCAAATCTAAATTTTTTAACGTATGAAAAAAAAAATATTTTTCAGTTTTTTTATGATTCCAATAATTGTTTTTTCACAAATCGACCAAAATATTTTGCCATTTTCTTTTAATAATAAGGTTGATTTTAAATTGATTGATAATTATATCATTAATTCATTTGATATTGATAAATTTTTACTTGAAGATAACGACGATGCTTTTTATAAACAATATAGTTTTGCTCAATCATACGATTTAGATTTAAATTTTGACGATTGTTTTTTTATTGAAACTGATTCGTTTTTTGTAAAATATTTGAAAATTAGTATTCCAAACACCTATGGAACTGCCTTATATTTTAGTAATTTTAATTTATTAAATGATGAAAAGGTGTTTGTTTATAATCAATCAAAATCGTATTTGATTGGTGCTTTTACTTCTTTAAATAATAAACAAAATGGTTTTTTACATACCCGTTTTTTGCCCGATGATACTATTATTGTTGAATATCAAAAATTAAAAATAAATACATTAAAAGATATTGAAATTCAATCTGTTGCGGGTGCATACAGGTCAATTTTTAATGGCAGCGATTGGTGCGAAATAAATATTAATTGTGATACTTTGGCTTTGTGGCAAACTGTTAAAAAATCTGTTGCAAAAATAACCTACAAAGATGATGATAACGATAAATATTATGTTTGTACAGGTCAGTTAGTTGCAAATACTTCTATTGATCAAACTCCTTATTTTTTAACAGCAAATCATTGTTTAAATTCAGAATCTGAGGCAAATTCGGCAATTTTTTATTTTAATTACGAAGCCGAGGATTGCTTATTGGACGAAGGAGACGATAATCAAACAATTTCCGGGGCTACATTAATTGCAACTGCCAACAACAAAATAGATTTTACATTGCTTCAATTATCGGCTGTTCCACCTGAAATTTACGATCCTTATTATGTTGGCTGGTCAAGAGTTGACGTTTATTCTGACACAAGCATTTGTATTCATCATCCGGCAGGAGACATTAAAAAAATATCAAAAAATTACACACCTCTGTTAATTTCAAGTTTTAGCGGTTATGATTTTGATAAACATTGGCAAATTGATGAATGGAACGAGGGAACAACCGAAGGAGGTTCTTCGGGGTCTGGATTATTCACATCAAACGGGCTACTTATTGGCACTCTTAGCGGCGGCGATGCGTCTTGTGATTATAATTATAACGATTTATATCAGCAATTTTATCACGAATGGGACGATTATAATTTAGCCCAAAAACAACTTGCTTATTGGCTTGATCCATACGGAGTTAACCCTATGCAAATGCAGGGATATTTTCCTTATAAGAATATAAATTTGCCCAAACCTAACAATTTAAAAGCTTTATTAACAGATTCATTAGTTGAAATTACTTGGGAGGCTTCAAATCCACCTGCCGATAAATACTTTGTTTATAAAAATCTTGAGTTATTAGCCGAAACAATTGAGCCTGTTACTTTATACGATGTGTTGATTGAGGATAGTGTTTATGTTTATTACGCAACTGCAGTTTTTGATGAGCAGGAATCTAAACCTTCTAATTTTGAAGTAATAGTTTTTGGCGACACAAGCAGAGTTCCTAAAGTTACCGAAATTAGAATGTTTCCTAATCCGGCGTTAAATCAATTTTCAATTATTACACCAGATACAATTCCTATAACCAAGATAGAAATTTATAATTATAACGGTTTAAAAGTTGTGGAACAAGAAGTTAATATTTTGAGAAATGTTACAATTGATGTTTCGGATTTACCGCCAAGTTGGTATATTATTAGAATTTATACAACAGGTGATATTTATACTCGAAAATTGATTAAATATATTGATTATTAAAGATTTGGAACTGCATAGTCTAAAAAAAAGCTGCTTCGTAATGAAACAGCTTTTTATTTGTGATAATATTTTTAAGCCATAACTTCTTTTACTAAGTCGGCAGCTTCTTTTAACGTAATTGCACCTTTCACTTCTAAACCGGATTGGTCAATAAGTTGTTTGCCTTCAACATTGTTAGTTCCTTGTAAACGCACAATAACAGGAATGTCAATATTTCCGATAGATTTGTAAGCGTCAACAACACCTTGAGCAACTCTGTCACAACGCACAATTCCACCAAAAATGTTAATTAAAATTGCTTTTACATTTGGGTCTTTAAGGATAATTCTAAAACCTGCTTCTACAGTTTCGGCATTAGCTTTCCCTCCAACATCAAGGAAGTTTGCAGGATTGCCGCCCGAAAGTTTTATAATATCCATAGTTGCCATAGCTAAACCTGCTCCGTTAACCATACAGCCAACGTTACCGTCTAATTTCACAAAATTTAATCCGTATTTTCCGGCTTCAACTTCTGTAGCGTCTTCTTCGGTTAAATCACGCATATCTTTGTATTCCGGATGGCGATAAAGTGCGTCATCATCTAATTTAACTTTTGAATCAGCAGCAAAAATTAAATCATCTGAAGTTTTAAAAACAGGATTAATTTCAAATAATGTTGCATCACTCTGTAAATAAGCGTTATATAACGACATCGAAAATTTTGTCATTTCTTTAAAAGCTTTGCCAGATAAACCTAAATTAAAAGCAATTCGGCGAGCTTGAAAAGGAAGAATTCCTGTAGAAGGGTCAATCTCTTCTTTAAAAATAAGTTCAGGGGTTTGGGCAGCAACTTTTTCAATATCCATTCCTCCTTCTCTGGAATACATAATAATATTTCTACCTGTTGAGCGGTTAAGTAATACGCTCATATAAAACTCTTTTATATCAATTTCTCCATTAGAATTTGGGTAGTAAATACCTTGTTCAACTAAAATTTTACTTACCTTTTTCCCTTCCGGTCCGGTTTGATGCGTAACAAGTTGCATTCCGAGAATATCTTTTGCATAATTTTTTACATCATCTAAAGATTTTGCAATTTTTACACCACCACCTTTTCCTCGTCCACCGGCATGAATTTGTGCTTTAACAGCCCAAGTATCTGTACCTGTTTTTTCTTTAATTTTATTTGCAACTTTTACTGCTTCGTCGGGAGTAAATGCAACGTATCCTTCAGGAACAGCTACACCAAATTGACTTAGAATTTGTTTGCCTTGATATTCGTGTAAGTTCATATTAAAATTTATTTAATTTGTATTGTTTTTTTAAATGCTTGTTTTTGCTTTTCTATCAAAAATTTTTGAGTATTTTTGTCACGTTTTTAGTTTGCTAAATTACAAATTTTGGATTCACTAAAAAATTTTTTTGGACATATTTTTATATCTGTATTTGTACAGAATTTTAAAAAGTGTGTAAAGATTTGATTATTTGGTATTTATATTGCATTTTTTTAATGAAAAAGTTATGAAAAAAATCTTAAATGAAGATTTAAACAGAAAATCTGTTGATGAGTTTAAACAGTCAGAAAAATCTCCTTATGTTGTTATATTAGACAATATTAGAAGTATGAATAATGTAGGGAGTGTTTTTAGAACCTCAGATGCGTTTTTATGTGAAAAAGTTTTTTTGTGTGGCATAACTCCCAAGCCGCCTCACAGAGATATTCAAAAAACAGCACTTGGGGCTACCGAATCTGTTGATTGGGAATATTTTGAAAATACAAAAGATGTTATTAATAAATTGAAGGCTCAAAATTACATTGTTGCTTCAATTGAACAAGTAGAAAAGGCTGTTTTATTAAATGAATTTTTGCCTAAATCAGGAAAAAAATATGCTTTTGTTTTTGGCCATGAAGTTAAAGGTGTTGACCAAAAAATTGTTGATATTTCTGATTTATGCTTGGAAATTCCTCAAGTTGGAACTAAACATTCTTTAAATATTTCTGTTTCTGTTGGTGTTGTTTTATGGGATTTTGTAGTTAAATCAAATAAAATTTAAGAGAAAAAGTTGTTCTTCTCACATCTAATTTATTATTAAACTTGAATTTTTTGTTATTTTTTTTAATTTAGTGGAAATTTTTACAATGGAAAAATTAAAATTATTTGGCTTAATAGGAGAGAGTTTAAAACATTCATTTTCTGAACGGTATTTTAAACAAAAATTTGTAAAAGAAAATCTTACAACTTGTGATTACCGAAATTTTGAGCTTGATTCTGTTGACGAATTTCCAAAATTGATACAATTATTTCCCGAATTACAGGCAGTAAATGTAACAATGCCTTATAAAGAAAAAATTTTGAAATACATTGATGTACTTGACGAGCAAGCCGAAAAAATTGGATCTGTTAATGTTGTTGTTATAAAAAGATATGATAAAAAAACAGTGTTAAAAGGCTATAATACAGATGCTTATGGCATTGAAGTTACTTTGTTGAATACATTAAAATCTTCAATTAATAATGCATTAGTATTAGGTACCGGAGGTGCTGCAAAAGCAGTTGTTTATGTGCTTGAAAAATTCGGTATAAATTACCAATTAGTTTCACGAAAAAATAATAATTCAGTTAAATATTTATATCAGGATTTATCAAACAGAGTTTTAAATGAACATAATTTAATAATAAATACTACTCCTTTAGGAATGTTTCCAAATGTTAATTCTGCCCCTGATATACAGTATAAATATTTAGGAAAAGAACATATTTTGATTGATTTAATATATAACCCGTCTCTTACAAAGTTTTTGAAACAAGGAAAAGAAATGGGAGCAACCGTTGTAAACGGACAAGAAATGTTAACGTCTCAGGCAGAAAAAAGCTGGGAAATTTTTTGCTCTGCATAGAAATGGGTGTTTGCTTTAAGTGGAAATTATTTTTCCGGAATAAATTTTTTCTCCATTTTTTGTTTAAGAGTAGTAATTTCAACGCCGATGTAAATTTTGCCATTTTCTGCAAAAGAAACCTGACCTCTTTCCTCCGAAACAACAATTGCAATACCGTCAGATTGTTCAGTTATGCCAATGGCCGCCCTGTGGCGTAGTCCTAAATAATACGGAAGGTCTGTTCTTTCGGTAAGAGGTAAAACACAGCCGGCGGCAGTTATTTTGTCTTGAATTATAAACACTGCACCGTCGTGCAAGGGTGTGTTTTTGAAAAATATTGTTTTAATTAGTGTTGAATTTACATCGGCGTTAATACGTTGTCCGGCTTGATAATACGATTCCATTAGCTCTTTGTCGGACACAATAATTAATGCACCAATTTTGTTATCTCTTAAATATTCAATTGAAGAAATAATTTCAGAAATTGGAATTTTATTCTGTTTTTTCCCGTTTATTAAAAATTTCAGGTGAGATAAATTAAGATTCTCGGAGCTTTTTGCACCTAAAACAAGTAAAAAGCGTCTAACTTCTTGTTGAAAAACAATAAGAATAGCAATAACCCCAACTCCCATAACATGCCCAAGTATTGTGCTAAGTAATTCTAAATGAATAGCTTTTACTAAAACCCAAATAAAATAGACACCAATAATTACATAAAATATTTTAAGGGCAGCAGTATTTCGTATTAAAATGTAAAATTGATAAAATAAATATGCTACGATAAAAATATCAAATAAATCAATTATTCCAAAATGTAAAAATCCAAACACTTTTAATATTAGTTTTGTTATTTGCAAAGATATTATAAAATTGATAAAACTAATTTATTTATTTTGGCAGATTAAGTTTATGATTAAAATAATTTAAAATGTTTGGCTTTATTTAAAGATGATGTTGTTAAGAAAATTTTTATTATCTTGCGGAAATTTTATACGCAAATTTATGAAAATAATCAACCAAA
>JAFGXO010000195.1 GCA_016936595.1 Bacteroidales bacterium
AAGGTTAATACTATGATAATCTAACAGATAATCTTCTAAGGTGTCTGTATTTTTATCAATTAAAAAATATTCAAAAAAATCATCACAATCCAAACTTATATTACTTTTTCTGGCAAAATATGCGTGTAATTTCCAGTTATACCAAAGTTCTTTTGTTGTTGATATTGTAGTGTCTGTGCCAATATATTGGGATATAATAGTAATATCGTTAATTAATTTTTTGTCTCTGTAAGGGTTTCCAAATTTTAAGAATGAAAATATTACAGTAAATAAAAGTACTGATAATGAGATGCTTGTAATTATTTTGTTTGTTTTTTGTGATATTTTATCAATCGTTTTTAAAATATAAGGATATATAACAAAACTCAAGCTCAAAACATAAAATGGAATTGATGGAACAAGATAAAATCGGCGTTGTTTTAATGTTATTATTAGTGGAATTGAGGCAGAAATTGCAACAAGTATAAAAAATATAAATTCTTTTTTATTCTCTATTTTAATAACTTTTTCTTTAAAAAAATTTTTAAGCACCAAAAATAGTAAAATTAACACCGGCACTAAAAGTTCAACAAATAATGTAAATAAAATATCAAAATGTGAATTTGCAGTTACTTCTTTTTGATTTTTCACAGAGGGTATAAGTTGCTGATTGATATATACATCTATACTTTCTTTAAGTTTTGGGTAAAAAACAGTTAGAATAAAATAAATACCAAACGGCATCAAAAACATTAGAAAACTAATCAAAGCAGATTTATTTATTTTTATTTTTTCAAAAATCACAACATATATAAATGAAGTAATTAAGGGAAATATTCCCACAAAACCTTTTGATAAAAATGCAGCAACTATAAAAATACTTGCCGGAAAAATATAAATTATTTTTTTATCAATATGCGATTTAAGTATAAAAAACACACTAAAAATTGCAAAAACGCTTACGGAGTTTTCTAACATATTGTTTTTGTACGACCACGAAATAACCGGAATTGTAATCCATAATAGAATAGGAAGCCAAAATCCTTTTTTTTGTTCTGATTTTTTTGAAAACAAATTCCAAATTAAGATCACACCTAAAGCAGTTAAAATAGCTGTTATAAAAGTGTATATTCTTTCAGAATAAAAATTATTTCCAAAAATTTTGAAAACAATTGCTTCAAGCCCAAATGCTAAAGGTGGGTGCGAACGAAAAACAGGATCAAGTGTTTGAGTATAGTGCAAATTCCAAAAATCACCTATCCCGTTGGCTAAATTTTTTGATATTGTTGCATAAGTAATACCATCTAAAAACATTCCTTCTTGAACTAACCAAGGAATTAATATTACTATTAGAATTGTTGCAGTTAATAATTTATATGTATTTTGATTATTCATATTATAAAATCAACGACAAAATTATAAAATATTTCCTTAAAAAACTATACCGATCAAATAAATCAACAAATAAAATTATTATGTTTTTGAATTTTTAAAATTCCATTTAAAAATAATAAAATAATAATGTGATGTTGAATTGAATTTTTTTATAAATTTGCTCAAAACTATTCTCATGAATAAATCAAACGGTGTTTTAATGCAGTTTTTCCACTGGTATATTCCTGCCGATGGCTCTTTGTGGAAAAAAGCTGCTTCTGAAATGAAAAGAATTTCGGAGTTGGGAATTTCAGCGTTGTGGCTTCCTCCTGCATTTAAAGGGCTTGCCGGAGCTGATAGCGTAGGATATGATATTTATGATCTTTACGATTTAGGTGAATTTGACCAAAAAGGCTCTGTAAGAACAAAATACGGAACCAAAGATGAATACCTTAACGCTGTTAATACAGCATCATCTTTAGGAGTTGATATTTATGCGGATATTGTTTTTAATCACAAAGCCGGAGCTGACTACAAGGAGCGTGTATGGGCTCAAAAAGTAGATTGGAACAACCGTCAGGTTGAATTAGGAAATCCGAGAATTATTGAGGCTTGGACTAAATTTGTTTTTAAAGGTAGAATTAAATTCGATAAATTTGGAAATATTACCAACTATAAATATTCCGATTTTTTATGGGATTATTTGCATTTTGATGGAGTTGATTGGGACGAAAAAGCTAAAGAAAAAGCTATTTTTAAATTTGAAGGACACAGAGAAACCTGGGAAAAAATGATTAGTTCAGAAAAAGGTAATTACGATTACCTGATGTTTGCCGATATTGATTTTGATATAAGCGAAGTTAAGGACGAATTAAAACGCTGGGCAAAATGGTTTGTTGAATTTACAGGTGTAAATGGCTTTAGACTTGATGCCATTAAACATATTTCGCTCGATTTTTTTAACCAATGGCTTGATTATATTCGCTCCGAAACAGGCAAAGAACTTTTTACAGTTGGAGAATATTGGAATCCGCACGGGCTTGATATTCTTGATAAATATATTGTAGAAAGTAAACACAGAATGTCGCTTTTTGACGCTCCACTACAAAATAGATTTCACACAGCTTCAAAGCAAGGTTCAAATTTTGATTTGCGAACAATTTTTAATGATACTTTGCTCTCAAAACACCCCACAAGTTGTGTTACTTTAGTTGATAATCATGATACTCAACCACTTCAGGCTCTTGAAGCTCCGGTTGAATATTGGTTTAAACCTTTAGCTTATGCTTTAATTCTGCTTAGGCAAGATGGTTATCCTTGTGTGTTTTATCCGGATATGTACGGTGCAGAATATACCGATAAAGGCAGAGACGGAAACGATTATAAAATAATTCTTAATCCGGTTAAAGAATTACCAAAATTATTAGAAGCGCGAAAAAAATTCGCATGGGGTGAACAAATTGATTATTTTGACCATAATAATACTATCGGGTGGACTCGTTTATGTAATGAAAATGATAATAAATCGATGGCTGTTATTTTAACAAACGGAACTGATGGATATAAAAAAATGTACGTAGGAAAACAATTTGCCGGCAAACAATTCGTTGATTTATTGAATAATAGAGACGAAAAAATACTAATTAACGAGTTTGGATTCGGTAATTTTACCGTTAACGCTAAGAGTGTATCGGTTTGGGTTAATTAATATTAATATATAACCTTAATACTTTAAATAATGCAAAACAATAAAAAATATATCTGGTATGCAAGTTATGGTTCTAATTTGAGCTATGATAGATTTATGACATACATTAACGGCGGAAAACCTAAAAATTCTAGCAAAACCGAAAAAGGCTGCAAAGATAAAACTCCTCCTTTAAAAAATAGTTCTATAAAAATAAAACATGCACTCTATTTTGCTCGGCATTCAAAAAAATGGAACAATGGCGGCTCATGTATTTTAAGTGTTAAGTATGATGAAAATAAAACAACTTTAGGCAGAAAATTTTTAATCACTCAAGACCAATTTCTTGACATTGTTAGCCAAAACAATGGTGTTGAACAAACTATAATAAACTTTGATGAAGTAATAAAACTCGGTTCTAAAAGCATAAATGATTCTTTGTCGGGCAATATACTTTTTCTGGGTTTTGAAGACAAATATCCTATTTTTACTTTTACTTCTCATTTTGACGAAACAGAATTTATTCGCCCCGATATTTTGTATTTAGCAACAATTGGTGCAGGTGTTAAAGACACTTTTAATTATTCTGTTCAACAAGTTGTAGATTATTTTATGCAGCTCGACGGAATAAAACAGTTTTACAACAAAATAGATTTATTTAATCAGTTAAATGACATGATTTAAACTTAAACTACAACTAATTAGCTTATTAAATGATTTTAAATAATTCGTTTTTTTGCACTATTTTGTTGTCATAACAACAAACGGAACCAACATTTCTTCAATAGAAATTCCTCCGTGCTGAAAAGTATCTTTATAGTATTTTGCAAATTGATGATAATTTTTTGGATAAACTAAATAATCACTGTTTTTTGCAAAAATATAAGTTGAAGATAAGTTTGTTTTTGGAAGCCCTGCATCACTAGGGTTTTTGATAACAAAAACTTCTTTTTTATTGTAATCCAAATTTCGTCCTTGTTTATAACGGATATTTGTGCTTGAATGCCTGTCGCCAATAACTTTTATGTCATTTTTTACTTGTATTGAACCATGGTCGGTTGTTAAAACCACTGTTGCATTAAGTTCAGATATTTCGTTAAGTAAATATTTTAAAAATGAATGTTCAAACCAAATTTTAACTAATGCCCTGTAAGCTTTATCATCGCTTGCTAAATCTTTAACCATTTGAACGTTAGTTTTAGCATGAGATAAAATATCAACAAAATTAAAAACAAAAATATTCAATTCATTTTCTTTTAACGACTTAACATTACGTAGTTTTGTATTAGCATAGTCCTCATTTAATATTTTTTGAAAACTAATTTTGATATTTCTTCTGTTTCTTTGAAAAAACTCATTTACTAATTGTTCTTCAAAATCATTTTTATTGCCGTCGTCTTCCTCATCACTCCAAAATTGAGGGTATCTTTTAGCAATTTCGGTTGGTAATAAGCCTGCAAAAAAAGCATTTCGTGCATATTGAGTAGATGTAGGTAATATAGTTGAAATTATTTGATCATCAACAATATGCAATTTTTTAGAAAAATAAGGTTTAAGCATTTGCCATTGATCAAAGCGCAGATTATCAATTACAATTAAAAAAACTTTTTCACCCTCATCAATCATAGGCATAATTTTTTTACGCATAGCCTCGTGAAGCATTGTTGGTCTTTTATTCTCATTTTGTATCCATTCCACATAATTATTTTCAACAAAACGTGTAAAACCTTTGTTTGCTTCATTTTTTTGCTCGGTTAAAATATCTAACATTTGATTTCTTTCGGCACTTTCTAATTCAAGCTCCCAAAAAACAATTTTCCTATAAATTTGTTCCCATTCTTCAAAAGAATTTGCAAAAGAAATTTGCATTGCTAGTTCTCTAAAATCTTGCTGATATTTTTGAACTGTTTTTTCGCCTATAAGTTGTTTATTATGAACATTTTGTTTTATTGCAAGTAATATTTGGTTGGGGTTAACGGGCTTTATTAAATAACCGTCAACTTTTGACCCAATTGCCTCGTCCATTACGTCTTCTTCTTCGCGTTTTGTAACCATTATTATTGGCAAATTAGAATCGTATTTTTTAATTTGGGGTAAAATTTCTAAACCAGAAACACCCGGCATATTTTCATCTATAAAAACAATATCAAAGTTGTTGTTTTTAATTAAATCAAACCCCTCTTCTGCATTATTGGCTGTTGAAACGTTATACCCTTTTTCTTCAAGGAGCATTATATGAACTCTTAATAAGTCTATTTCATCGTCAATCCATAATATTTTAACATCGTTCATAAGCGTATATTTTTTGTAAAAATAAAAAAACTATTTTAAATACAGAAGTTTAATAAATATAATATGTATTAATTTTTTATTTTTGATTACTATTTGTATAATTTGGGCTTTATATAATGTCTTGTGGTACCATATCATTTCTTTCAAATAATATTAAACGAAAATTTTGTTAAAATTATAAAAAAAAACAAGTCTAACTGTTAGCTATTTAAGCATTTTGTGGTTTTTAAAATTGAATTTTATCAATAAATATTTTTATCTTTTTTAATACATAAACCATTGAAATTTAAGAACTTGTTATTCACTTTAAATAAATAAACAAATCTGCAAATATTTTTTTAATGAAACTAATAATTAAATTACATAAATTCAAAATTTAAGTGCGTAAATTCACAATTGGTTTGTTTTTCTCAAAAAATTATGCAACTTTTGCATCAAGAAATCGTTTTAAATAACGAAATCAAAAATTTAAAAACTAATTAAAAACTAAAAATTAAGAATTATGAAAAACGTAAAATTTTTCTTAGGCGCTTTAGCCGTTTTAGCAGTAACTTTTTTCACTGCTTGTACCGAGTCTACTCAAGTTGCAGTTACTATTAATCCTACAACTACAACAGCTGCTCCGGGTGATGTTGTTTCTTACAGTGTAACTTTAACTCCTGATGCTATCAACAATGGTGAATTAGGTGATTTTTTTATCGAAACTGCTGATGGTACTCAATTGTATTCTCAATCTTTTACAGGTGGTAATACTGACACTTTATCTTATGACTATACTGTACCTGCTAACGCAGTAGTTGGTGAAGATATTACTCTTACTTTTAGAGCAATTGACGGAAAAAGTGGTGTAGAAGCTTCTACTAACGCAACAATTACCGTTGAAATTGGTCTTCCTGATATTGTATCTGCTACCGATATTCAAACTAACTATGTTTCTACTTCTTTAGCTAACAGCATGATGTTTGTATTAGGCGAAACTTCTTGTACTACTGCTGATGGAAATTCAACTGATGGTGATTTAGCTTTTGTTTATCAAAACACTTATGGTTATTCAGTTTGTTCTCCTAATGCCACTTGGATTGCTGATCTTTATAACTATAATGGTGTTACTTATAACACTTCAAACAAAAATGAAACTAAAATTGCTCTTTACAACGGAAATTGGGCTGACTTAGATCAAACAACTATCAACAACCTAACTGTAACTACTTCAACTGTTGCTGGTGGAGGAAATGGTGTTCAAAATCTTAACGAAGGAGACATTGTAATTTTTGAAACTGCTGACGGAAGAAAAGGTGCTTTATTAGTTAAAACTAACGCTAAAATTTCTATGTATATGACTGCTGATTTAATGTACCAAGCTACTCCTGCTTCAGCTGGTAAATAATCATTTAACAATAAATTCTTTATTAAGCTTCTCACTTTGAGAAGCTTTTTTTTACTCTTCAAGTAAAACAAGCATTACTATTTGTAAAATATAATTTTAGTATTATTTTTGCAAAAACACACACACACATGAAACCAGTAAAAGCAATATTAATTGCATTTATTCCTTACGTTGTAATAACATTTGGATTGTACGTTTTATCAAACGCTTTAGTTGCTGTTGGATTATATTTTACAACAATGCTTTTAACCGCAATTTTTCAGAAAGATAAAAATATTATTAAAACAATATTTGCCGGATGGAATTGGAAAGAGGGTTTAATTCTTTCAATAATAAGCAGTTTTGCGGGTCTCGGTCTTTTTTTTATTTGGCCTTATTTAAATAAAACAGGAATTGATGCTACCGAAATGCTTAAAAATTTTCAACTACAAGGATTTACTTTAATTGTTTTTAGCGTTTATTTAATTTTTTTTAATCCATTTTTTGAAGAAGTATTTTGGCGACAAATTTTACACACCAATACAAAAGCCGATTTTATTATTGATGCTCTTTTTGCGGGATATCACATGTTGGTTTTGCCTTTCTTTTTAAATACAATTGGGTGTGTTTTGGCTTACTTTGTTTTATTTGTTACTTCAATGGTTTGGAGGTATATAAAAACAAAAAATAATGGATTATCTGTTCCGGTTTTAAGCCATTTTATTGCCGATTTTGGAATTATTATTTTCGTTTATTTTATTCCGGTAGCCTCCTGAATAGATTTTAAAAATAAGTATAAGCATCTTATTTTTAGGCAATTAAATTGTTTACTTTAAAAAAGCTTATCCCGATATATAGGAAGAAAAATACAATACATTTTTTCAAAACACTAAAAAACAATCAGCAAAAAATTATTTTTTTATTCGTGATTTAAAACACTTTAAATCACGAATAAAAAAACATAAACACTTAATTTAAAGCAGGTTATACAAAAAAACAAACAGCTATTTTATTCTAATTCCCAGAATAACTTCAATGCTTTGAAGTTTTTTACCATGCTTTTGTCCCAATATTCCAAAACGAGAATAGCTGTATTCAAATCTTAGATATGGTTTTATCAAAAAATTAGTATTATACTCAAAACCAAAGCCCAAAGCGGTTTTATGCCCCATTATCGATCCTTCAATTTCGTTTATTCGCATTTGATTTAACAAAAGAGAATAACCTATAAAGGGCATTATTTTTTTGCCTTTTGTTAAATGATGCCTCACTGTCCAACCATAAGACAAAATAGAGAATGAAGTATCCGGTCTGTAAAAATAAGAATATCCTAATGGAACACTTATATAAGAGGCAGCTTTCATTTTATTAAAACCTGACAACTGCCAAGCATAATCAAGTAACACACTATACCCAACTTCATTACCCTGATTAAAATGGTTTATGTAATTAAACCTTGAACCAACCTCAAAAGAATATTGTTTGGGAACAACTTGAAATTGCGTTTGAGAAAAAGCAGCAAAATAAAAGCTCAAAATAAGCATCAAAAAAAATATTTTCGTTTTCATTTTCAAATTTTAAAAGTTTTAAAAACTTGCAAAATAAACAATCAATATTATTTTTTG
>JAFGXO010000033.1 GCA_016936595.1 Bacteroidales bacterium
AAATTTTTGTAAGTGATAATAAAAATAAAAATTAATAATACACTAATAGAAATTATTGCAATGATTATAGAATTTTTAATAAGCTTTGCTCTAATTTGTTCAATTTCGTTTTCTTGGATAATCTGTGCAGCAACTATCAAGTTAAATTCTTTAAAATATTTAAAGGATATAATTTTTGTGTAATTATTTTTCACACAATTAAATCTAATAGTTCCGTTTCGTTGATTAATTATTTGTTTGATAATAAGGCTGTCAGACCAATTTTCGCCTTCGTTATTGGGGTGAATAATTACGTTTGCAAAAGTATCAATAGCATACACAAATCCCGATTTACCAATTTGAATATTGTTAATTATATCTCGTAATTGGTCTAAATTTTTTTCTTTATAACCAACGTAAAGCATTCCAATAAGTTTATTTTTATGGTATAATGGCTCATAAGCTGTTATGTACCAATCGTTTACAACAAAAGCACGGCCATAATATGTTTTCCCTTGTTCAATAGTTTTTACAACCATCGAATTATTTGTAATAAAAGTACCAATTGCACGTTGATTATCAGTGTTTAAAACATTAGTAGAAATTCTTAAATATCCGCTATCAATTTTTTGAAAAACAGTAGCAGTACCGCCTACTAAAGCTTTTAAAGTATCAACAAGAAAATGATTTTCAATTAAAAAATCATTATTTAAATACCATTTATTTATTGCAACAAAATGGGTTTTATTAGTTATTTGATTAGCAACTTTAATATTAATGGTATCGTTTGAAACTTCAAAATTGTAGCTATAAAAAATATAGTGAAGCACTTTTAAATGATTTTTAACAGCATCGTTTTTTATTTGATATTCACGTTCAAACATTTTATAAATCGCGTCAACTTCTAATTCAAGGCTTTTTTGCAACAATTGATTTATTGAAATAGTAGTGCTTCTGATAGATAAAAAAGCAAGAATAGTGATAACAAAGAGTATAGAAGTAGAAATAGGTAAAAAAAACTTTAATCGACTAAATAATTTTTTAATAAATTCGCTCATTCTAGCTTAATTTTAAGCAAAGAAAAATAATTTTTTAAATATTTAATCTAAAAAACTATTTTTGTTTTTTTCTGATTACATTAACTAAATCAACCAGAAGCTCTTTTTTATCTTCAGCAATTTGATCAATGCTTAATTGTAATTTGTCGATAGCTAAATTTATAACAGGGTCGTTTTTTTCTAATTCAATGTATTCAATAGTTGTAAATGCTTCAAAAGCAGTTTGCAAATCAGTTTTGATAAATAAATCAACAAAATACATAAAATATTTAGCAAAATCTAAGCCTGTTTGCCAACATAAAGAAACAAGTTCCTTTCTGATTTCAAAAAAATCTTTATTGTTAATAAAGTCAATCAACAAATTAGTAGCATCAGAACATTTTATATCGCATAAAAAGTCATAAATATTTTCACCAAGTTTAGTTTTTTTATAACCTTTGTATATATTTATAACATCTGGTAAAATTTTAACATTTCCTTCGGTTCTAAGGTGTATTAAAAGTTCTTTAATGCTGTCAGAGTCGGAAGAATATAAAACATCTCGCCAATAATCTTCCTGCGTTTTTTTGGGTTGTTTAGGGTTTTCCATTTTTTTTTAAATTTATAAAAAAAATTTATAAAAGTCAATAAATTTTACAAATTTTTTCAAGAAAATTGAGTTTAAATTGCTGTAAATCATTATTTTTAGTTGTTTTTTTTGCAACAAAAATTATTTGTTTTTGATAAAATAAGTTTTAAATTTGCAAAATAATAAAAGACCTCCAAAAAAAATAAAATGAAGCGTAGCTTAATCCTTTTTTTGTTTGCAATAATAATAATTTCTGCTTGCAAAAATGAAAGTTTGTATTCTTTTAACCGTCCTCATTTTGCTAATTCATTTATTACCTGGGATAAAAAAGATTTAAAAACTGCTGCTTTTAAAGATACTTTGTTCGTTCAAAACGGTCAAGGAGTAATTAGTTCCTATTTTGCCATAGTTCAGTGCGAGTTTGCACACGTTCAAGACACGATAGTGCAGTATGGTCATTGTTGGTCGGTTACAGATAAAATGCCTACCATAAATAATTTAGATACTGCTTCATATTCAAGGTACCATAATTGGCAATATGACAGTTTAGGTACATTTACAAGTTACATTTCATTATTACCAGAAACACCTTTTTATGTACGCTCATATATTATTACATCAACAGGCGACACCGGATATAACCAACAAGTATATATTGATACAACAATACCTCCAATCAACGAGTGGTTTGTGTCAAATGATTTTGGAAATGGAAGTGACGGAAGAGAGGGGGCAGTTGCGTTTACAATAACTTATAATGGTTCGACAAAAGCATACCTTACAACCGGAAAAGATGGGAGTGATGTTTTTGGTGATTTATGGGAATTTACGCCCGAAACAGAAGTTTGGATGCAGATGCCGGGTACACTAAATCCAGGCCGTTCAGAGGCTGTTGGTTTTGGAATGGTTACTACTGATGATATAGGAAGAAAAACAAAAAAAATATATGTAGGAACCGGGCTTGATGCTTCCGGTTCTATAATTTATAATGATTTTTGGGAATATAATTTTAATTTTTATGAGTGGAATAGGATTGATAGTTTTCCAATGCCTGTTCGTTCGGGAGTTGCTTTTGTTATAGATGAAAGAGCTTACGTTGGCACCGGCAAATCTTATGTAGATGTAGGAGATTTTTATATGTTTGATTATAAAAGACTTAGTCAAAATAAAAATCCATGGATTGTAATGCCCGGATTAGGTGATAATTCGGTTGCAAATGCCCGAAGAGATGCAGTTGCATTTGTTATTAACGGAGTAGGATTTGTAGGCTTGGGTAAAAGAGTAATTAATGGAAACACGCAGTACTTTAATGATTTATTCATTTTTAAACCACCCGATGTAAATGGATATGGGGCAATGTGGGGTGTAAAAGAAAGTTTTCCGTCTTATCCTCGTGCCGAAGCAGTTGGTTTTACAATAGAAAATCAAGGTTATGTTGGTTTAGGTGCAGATGGAACTGATTATTTTAAAGATTTGTACAGATATGATCCTTTTAATGATAGATGGTTTCAAATAGCTGATTATAAAGTTGGTCCAAATTATTCCGGTCAAATTCAAAAAGTAAAAAATGCTGTTGCTTTTGGTATAGACAAAAAAGGATATGTTGGCACCGGATATAATGGCGATGATAATACACCACGTTTTTCTAAAGAAATGTGGATTTACAGACCTTGGTAATGTTTTTTTTGTTAAAACTTACACTTTTTGCTAATATTACTGGCATTAATTTTAATTTATTAAAATTGAATCAATGAAAAGAATTTTAACAATAATATTCTTAATTGTAGTTTCATTAAATGTGTTTGCACAATGGGAATTTAATTATTTTGTTTTAAAAGTTGGAGCAAACCATCACATGTTTAGCCCACAACCCAAAGGAACAAGTACAATGTATGTTAACACTCCCGATGGAGAATATAGATTGGAACCGGACTCTACTTTTATTTCTGATTATGTGCCGGGTTTTCAGGTCGGATTAAATTTTCATTTTGACTTTTCAAATGATATGGGTGGAATTATTATAGGAGCAGAATTTCAAAATAAAGGAATTTCAGCAAAATACTTAACCATTAGCAAAGAATACAATCTTCTTCAAACCCATAGAGTTAATTCAATTAGCGTGCCCTTTTTCGTGAAATTAGGTAAAGAAATTTTTGATCAACAAAGGTATATTTTTGGAGGAGTTAGATTTAATGTGAATTTTGGTTTGCTAACAATAGATAAAGTTAATTGGATAACTGAACCAAGAATGTCATACAGTAAAGATAAATTTTTTGTTAATAATAATATTAATTTTGCTTTAGGAGTTAATTTTTTAATTTTTAATGTAGAATTTAATTTTTATCCTGATACTTTTCTTGATAAATTATATTCTCAAAACGTTGGAACAGAAAATGATCCGTTTTGGGTGAAAACTTTTGAAAACCAGCCCGATAAACTGATGTTTTTGCAAACAAGCATATATATACCTATCTCTTCTTGGACTACTAGTAAAAGTTATTTTATGCACAAAATATTCAGAAGACTGTAGAATATTATTATTTTATTTCAATTTAATTCAGTTTTAATTATATATTAAACT
>JAFGXO010000196.1 GCA_016936595.1 Bacteroidales bacterium
AAATGGTTTCAATCCTTGTTGTAATGGAATTTTCTTTAGAAGACATTCATCCTAATTATGCGAAGGAGGAGCGGATGTAGTTTCAATCCTTGTTGTAATGGAATTTTCTTTAGAAGACTCTTAAAGATGCCTCACAGAAAAAAAAAATATTAAGTTTCAATCCTTGTTGTAATGGAATTTTCTTTAGAAGCCGCCTGTTGTTTTAACTTCTTTATTTATAGCTGCATAGTTTGAATTTTCAGTGCCTCGTTTTTGATTTTTCAGTACGTCAAAGAACTGTAGATTGGAATTTTTTGTTGTGTTTTTCATCTGTTTAATTTGTTAAAAATAAGACTATTAGGTCTTGTTTTTTCTTGTAGTTAAATAAATTTTAAGTCGGTAATTACTCCGTGCATATATTTTTGTACGTGCAAGATAAACATCTTTTTTTATATTTTGTTGCTTTGGGATAAATATTTTTTTTAATTATTTCATAAATGTCTTTAACATAGGTTTTTACATTTTTTTTATCTTCTTCTTTTATTTCTATTTCAACTAATTTATTCTTGCTTCTTGTATATACTATATATCCTTTGTTAACTTTTTTTTCATAGTTGTGTTCTATTAAAATAGCATAACAATATAACTGTGTTTTGTAAGTGTCGTAAACAATGTCTTTATATTCTGCAAATTTAAAATCTAACGGAGCCATTGTTCCGTTATTTAGTTCAAGAACTTCGTCAACCTCACCACGTAAATTTGAATTTGTTATATATTGATATTGATGTTTTTTTACAACACCAATTTTTTTTCTTAAATAATCAACATTCTGATTTGCTTTTAGTTCGTGTATTTCTCTTCCTTTTTGAACCTTAAAAAATTTTTCTTCATATTGAGGAATTCCAAGAACATACTCAAAATAAGTAAATCTTGGGCAAAATAAGTATTCGATTATATGTGATGGGGTTAATGTCATTTTTTTTAAATATAAAAGTGAAAAAATATGAATTATGAAATGTATTTTATCTGTTTATTTTTATCTGTTCGTTTTATCTTTTAAATTTATTCATTCCTAATTTAATAATTTTAACTTTCCAATTTACTATTTAAAATTTCCTTTTTAAAAAAACAGAGCTTGAACTTTGTCTGTTACTAATTTTTTGTCAAATGCCTGACCAAGCAAAGCACATTGTTGTAGTTCCGATTTATTCATTGGAAAAATATAAACCGAATCGGTGTCGGTTTCCATTTCTCCTTCTATTTGAAGTTGCAATGAATCTTTGTCGTTTTCTTCTATTGTTCCAAGAAATACGGAATATTGAACTCTGTATAAACCTGCTTTTTTGCAGTATTTGGCTATTTTATTTCTAGCCTTGTCTTTTTTTATGTCGTATAAAACCCAAATAATCATAGATTGAAAATTTTATCAATATCATCGGTTTTTTCGTCAGATGTATTATTTTTTATTAATGAATTTGCATAACTACGTGCATCAGCCAAAATTGCATTACTGCGTGTCTGATTTCTACCTTTGTATCTTATTGTTTCAACATCAAAAAAATTATTAAAAGCCCCTACAAGCAGTTCTTTGCCTTCTTTGTTTAAGCTAAATCCATTTGTAATTTCATCGGTATGTGATTGTCTTACTTTTTTGCCTGAAAATAGTTTAAAAACTACTTCAATAGCATATATTCTGTATGGTTCAATAAAATCGAAAACAAAACTTAACTGGTTGTAATCATCACGATGTAAAAATCCTAAATAAGGATCTAACCCTGCTAAAATTAATGACTTTTCAATTTTACTGTATAAAATTCCAAAAGCATAATTCAAAAAGGCATTAAACGGGTCTTTTGCCGGTCGTGAACTTCTGCCGTTAAACTGATAGTTTTTTGGTAGAACATAATTTAAAGTTTCAAAAAATAATCTACCCGAAGTTCCTTCGAGACCTCGTATTATATCTGCAACGTCTTTAACTGTTTCTGCTTCGAGTTGTGAAATAGAAATATTTAAAGCCTGCATTTTTTCGATTTTATCATCAAGAAATTCAACTTCTTTTTGTCTGTGTTTTTTTAGCCATTTGATGAAATTTATTTCATTGTCGATTTTTGTTGTAATCCAGTTTTTAACCGCGTTCAGACCGTCTTTGCTTATGCTGGCTTTTAATTGTTCTTTACGTATTAGAGTTGTGCTTCCAAGTTTACTGTGCCAAACGCGTCCAATTGGTCGGCCGTCCCATTCCACAAAAACAATGTCGATATTGTTTTTTACAGATAATGAAACTGCATCGGTGCTCAATGCTATTCCTTCGCTCATAACAATTGACTGTATTTTTTTTGCCGAAAAATGATGCTTGACTACTTCATTATTTCCGTTTTTTATTCGTATTTCAAACATCTGGTCTTTGATGTGTACGTAAGCTCCTTTTGTATTGATATATAATTGCATGCTTTTTTTAATGTGAATTATAATTTTTTTTTTCAATTTCCAATTTCATATTTTTTTCACAGTTCCAAACCCTCTCGAAGGCGATTTTCCTATTCCGATATGATTTGGCAAAACAGCATTAGTAACAAAAGTTCCGCCAAATGCAAGCATATCCTGATTTTTAAACTTTGTAGTTTTTTCAAAGAATTTTCCGATTACCATAATTCGGTCTTTTGTGAAAAAATTTATTCCTTTGTAAAAACTGAGTATGTTATTTTGCAGCAATCGGTTAAGAAATGAGTTTTTAGATTCTTCGGTTTTAAGATTTTCGTATTGATAATAATTATGTTGATTAAGAGCCAGCCATAAAGTCTGAAATTTATATTCGTTTAGTTGCGATAAACTGTCGATTTCAGTGATTTTGTTCGAAATATTTTTTGAATTTATTTCGTATATCTTATCGCCGATTTCTATTTGTTTAATTTTCAGGAAAAGGTCGATTAGTAGTTTTGCTCCTTCTTCAATGCCAACTAAACTAGGAATTTTGTCGATAACTTTGTACTGTACAAGCGGATATTTGTATCTGCCTGAACCATCGGAATAGTGATTATGCAAAAGTTCGGAATGTTCTTTGAACAAGTTGCCGAAAAAACCACGCAATTTGTGTCCATCGCGTATTTTTAGTTCAATTTCGGGGAATTGTATTATTGTTGTGTTTAGTTGCATTTTTTATAATTTGTAAATAGTAAATATGAAATATGTAAGATTTGAATATGAAAGTGAAAATTTTATTACCTATTACTTTATTTCATCTTTCCAATTTGCTTTAAAATATCCATAATCATTTCTGTTCTTTCCAAATTTGCACCATAAGGTAAAGCTGTTTCTATTCCTTCAGTCAGATTATTGTTATTTAAAAGGATTGTGCATTGTTCTTTAAGATACTGTTTTACATTATTTACAGATTGATTTATCTGTTCGTACAAGTTCGGGTAATTGTCTAAAACATAAATAATATCTTCAAAATCTTTGCTTTGTCTCAAATCAGCACCTCCTCTGGTTTTATGTGCTTCAAATTTTGTTGCTAAAAAATATTCTACTTTGAAAATAAAAATTTTAATGCCATTAGGAAGTTCTTTTTCTGTTTTTTGTTTTATCCCTTCTGAATACCATTTATTTGAAAAACCAAGAATTTTTTCGTCCGGTGGCATTATATCAACTTTTATCCCTTTGTAAATCCATCTAAACATTGGTGCCTCTGGCGAAATATCATTTCTAAAACCTTTTTTTCTAATTTTTTCCTGAATTTTATCGTATTCTATTCTTGAAGTTATCTCTACAACACAATCAACGTCTTTTGTTGGTCTAACTTCTTCGGCAAATGATGTTTGTCCATATAATTCAGCCGTGGCACCTCCAACAAAAACAACCTGATTTACTAACTCTTCAAATCCTTTTGCTACAATTTGAAGCATTTCTATATTTTCGCTATACATTTGTTAATCTTATTTTTAGTTCATCGATTGCAATTTTAACTTCCCTGGCTTTTCCAACTCTAATTGTGTCGATAATTGATAGTAATTCGTAAAATAATTTGTCTTCTGAAACTACTTGCGGTACAGTTTTATATAATGGTTCAATTTTTTGTCCCTTAGCTGTTCCTTTTTCATGCTGCCAAACATAAATATCTTTACTAGATGAAATAAGTTCATTCATCGGTGAAGCAGAATGAGCAGTTGGAATTCCTCTTACAATTTCTGCCGGTTGAACCGGAAAAACATATTTCAAACCGTAAATTAAAAATTCAGTTAATGAATTTATAAACACTTTGCGTTTGCTTTTGTCTATTAGTCCGGCAATAGCATTACGATTAAGCGCTTCGCTAATTTCCGAAGGGCTAATTTTTAAAGTATAAGATAAGTCAGAGTTTTTCCAATCTTCTTTTTTTAAAGCAATAATTTTAAGCAAGATAACTATATCTTGCGGTCTCATTCCATTGTGTTTTTTCATTTTAAATACTTTTATATTTGCAATTTGCAATTCGCGAATTGCAAATATGGCTTTTCTTTTTTAATTTCAAAAGAAATTTATTTATAGAAATTGGGTTGTTGCTTCATTGTCAATATACCCTGTGTTTTTTGTAAAATCATCTTCGGAATAACTGTAATTTTTGCTTGGATATTCATAATCCGAAACATAAAAGTTATATTGTTTTTCTGTATCAAAAATAATTTGTTTTGAATTCCATGGAACCGGAACATTGATAATATAATCATAAAATTCTGATTTTATCAGGCTAAATTCTGCATCTCTTTCCCACGGTTTTAGGTTTTTTTTTGAATAAATCTCAACATATTTTTCCCAAATTTCTTTTGCTCTTTCATTCAACTGAATAAAAATACCTTCTGTCTTTCTATTTTCTATTAATTCAAAATCTACTTTCGAAAATTCTAAATTTTTCATTGCATTTAATATTGGCTGACTTGTATTATCCGATTGTTTCCTTACTTCAATAAAATATTTTTCAATTAAATGAATGTAATCTTTTTCTTCAATTTCATTAAATTCTTTCAATACATTTTCGGTTTTTATCAACAAATCATTTCCATAAACAAAATTGCTCGATTTACGGTAATCTTCTATATCATAAATAAATACATCCGAAATTTCATCTTTTTCATCGTAACGATTTGCTCGTCCTGCTGCCTGAATTATTGAGTCAATGGGAGAAATTTGTCGAAAAACTGTATTAACAGAAATATCAACTCCTGCTTCTACTAATTGTGTGGAAATAATAACTTTTTGTTTGTCAGAATTTGCTTTTATTTTTTTGATAATTTCTTTTCTTTCAAAAGGTGTTATTAATGTCGTTAGAAAATAAGTTTCAATATTATCGGTATCAATTTCATTACAAACAAATTTGAAAGTTTCGCGAGCTGCTTTTTTTGTATTTAATATTACCAAAATATCCTTTTTAGAATTAATATTAATATACTCTGAAAGGATTGATTTAAAATCATCAAAACTTATTTTACCTTTAATTTTTAACCTTGTACGATTAAAAAAGCTAAAATATTTTTTATAATCAGGCACAAGCTCTGTAATATCTTCGTTTGGTGTAAAAATTAAAGGCTGAGTAGCCGAAATTAGAATGAAATAAATATTAAATTTTTCTCCTAATATTTTAAATGTCTCACGTATTGTTTCCCATAATTCATAAGGAACTGTTTGAATTTCATCGAGTAAGATTACAGAATTTGCCAGATGAGCAAATTTCATTAATTTGGTTTTATCGCAAGCCAACAAAGTTTCGAGTAATTGTACAAAAGTTGTTACAATAATATCAGATTGCCAGGTTTCAATAAGGAATTTGCTTTTATAATAATCTGCAACATTTTCGTTTGTTTTATATGTTGGCTCTGATAGATGATGGTGTTTTAAAAGAATATCTGTATTTTTTGTCTGCAAAATATCTTCATAAACTTCAAAATTTTGATCAATTATAGAAGTGAACGGAATGTTTATAACAATCTTGGAATTTTTAAAACCTGTTAGCTTTCGCATTTTATCAGCAAGATTAAAAGCGGTGATTGTTTTTCCCAAACCGGTTGGTAATGTCACAGAATAAATATGCTGATTTTTATCAAATTTTTTTTCCAGATATTCAACAGAACTTTGAAAAGCCTCGTTTTTTAGCTTGTTTATTTCAGAATTTGGATTGTTGAAACCTTTATTTTCTCTATATTCTGAAATTTTTTGAATAACCTTACTTTGCTGTTTTATTGTTTTATCTTCACTTATGATAACTTCGTTTTTATCTCCAAAAAGTAAAGCGGAATAAATTAGTTGATGTATATAAAATAGGGTGATTTTTGTTTGAGTATTTATTTCTTTGTAACTGTCTTCGAGAATGTCAAATGTAAAATCTTCAAAAACAATATTATACGCTTCATCATTTATGAGCTTTATAAATTCAGTCCAACTTATATTAAAATCATAATTTTTTAATTGAATATCAATAATTTCCTGAATTTTTGTTTCATCAACGCTATTGGCAAGTTCTGGTAGTAGTTCTCGCCATTCTTCATCTATTAAAATTTCATCTGATAAATTACCTAAACGTCCATGATGCCTTTTAACCGCAGAGAAAGTAAAAATACTCAACAATTGAGCTAATTCCGAATTAATATCTTTGTTTTTCAAATATTTTTCAACTGTAAAATATACAAATACTGCTGATATTAAAGCGTGACTTTTCCGCTTATCATGTTCTTTATCAAGATTTTGAATGTAATACTGGAAAAAACTTGTTGCTTTACCAATATCATGAAATGCAGAAGACAGATAAACCAAGTCAACTACCAATTCTGAAATGTCAATAATTTCGTCATTAAAATCAAGGGAAAAGTTTAAACTCTTCCCTTTGACTGTTTCAGTAGCAATTTTTGCAACTTCCGACAAATGGACTATTAATGGTTTGTCTGGATGCGATAATAATTGATTGTTCATAGGAATAAAATATTACCGTAATTTTCGATTTTATAATAATTTTCGACTTTTGCTTTTATAGGCAATCCGTTTTTTTCGATAAGTACTTCGGAATATTCCTGCACTTCTCGGTTTTTGTTCATCTCAATAGGCATGTTGTTAGCAGAATACATTGCTGTATCGTCAAATTCAACCGGTTTATCAACTTTAATTTTAGATAAATTTATAGTTGTATTTATTTCAATGTACTGATTTTCTTTGTTTTCAACCAACTCTGCTTGTCTAATATCAACAAAATCAATGGTTGAAGTAAATAGAGCCAATCCTAAATACGGTGAAAAATGATGTCGTTTTTCTTTTATTCTTTCGGCTAATTCTTTAAAAATCTTTTCATTGTCTTTTATCGCAAAAAATATTCTGTATTTTACATTTTTCACGAGTTCAAATTCTATTTGTGTTCGTCCGGCTTTTGATAAATCGTAAAAAGACGTTTTTGTATTGATAAGATTTATTGCCACATTTTCTTTTTTTACCGGATTAATAATTTGAACCCCAATGTCGGTATTTGCTTTTGAGAAGAACTCCTGAACCGGAACAACCCCGTCAGGATAAACACCATCTGACAATTCACGCTCCATTCCCAGAATTGCTCCTAAAATTCCTGCAATTGCTGTTCGTGTTGGAATAGAATATGTTAATGGCGATGTTGTTGTATTATATTTTCGGAAATGCCCATATTCGCTACTTATGTCGAAAATGAGTATTTCTTTATAGTTCATCTTTGCTAATTTTAGTTATTAATTCTCCTTTGTAAATCATTTGTAATCTGCTATCAGTTTTTAGTTCGATGTTTTCAATTTTGTTTTTATTGGCTTTAAGTTCGTCAATTAGTTCAGTTACATCAATTTTGTAGTCCTTTACATTTCTAATTTGCATTTCGTTCATTTCGCCTGTGTCAAGTTTTATACGTTGTCGCAAACTTCCAATGTAAAACGGTTCTTTATAGTCAATTACAAGTAAAAAAAGTGGAGTTTGTCCGAATTTCGAACGTGAAATTAAAGATTTAGTTCCTTCCCAAATTCCTTCTTTTAATAATTCTTTGTCTTCTTCGGTCATTTTTGAATATTTAGCCGATTTTTCATTTATTATACCATTGAAGCCGATAACAGCATAAGGAACTTTGTATTCTGTTCTAAAAGTGTCTTGTCCTTTTCCTGCTTTTGACGCAAAAGCTCCTGTGCCTTGTTCTTCAACTATTTCTGTTTTGTTCAAAGAACGTCCCATTTGAAATTGTACAGGACCAATATATGTTATTGCTCCTTCTTCTCCTGACTTGGCCTTTGTTTTTTGTTTTAACGGACCCACCATTCCAAATACTCTTGCATCAATACATTGTTCTAAAATTTCTTTTGAATTTGTATCAAACATTTTCACTCTTTCTATTCCATCATTTTTTCCACCATCCGAAGCAGGCGTCTCTCTTACAAAAATATCTTTCCCGTTTTGTCCGTTAAAACCTTTGTACTCAAACCAATAGTCTCTAATTGTTCTTTTTAAACGTACATCTGTTACAAGAACAGTACTATCTTCTGTGTCAAAACGCGGACGATTTTCATTTAAAGGGTCTCCATTTGGATTTGCATTTTCTATATCATACAGAAATAAAATTTCACTGCGTTTGTTAATAATTTCGCTCATAATTTTTTTTTTAATTGTTAATTTATTGATTATCTTCTTTTTTGTTTTTAAACTGTCTGCCCATTTCTAATCCGGCAACAAAGTAAAATGACAGTTCATTATTTGTCATCTTGTTTAATTCCTGAGATTTAAGCACAAAGTATTTGTTTACAACATCTCGTAAATCAGTATATACATAAAAGTTTTTTTGGTATTTTTGAATTTTATCCAAAGCTTCTGTATAAACTTGCATTAAAAGGTCAGGATTTAATTTATAACCACGAAGTTTATTTTCAAAAGGAGTGTTGTTTAGGTTAGCACTTTGAATATCAAATAAAAAGCGTGTTAAAATTCCAACCGAAAAAATTCCTATTTTGATGTCACTGTCCAAAAAATTAGAATTTTCCTTTACAAAAGTGTTAAAACCATCAAGATTAAAACGACTTTCTTTTTTTTGAGTATTTTCTACTTCCATATATTTATAGTTTTTATTATAAGTGATGATGTTTAATTCTTGTAAATAATTGATAAGCATAATTGCTTTTTTAACTGTCCAATTTATTGGTTCTACCCATCCATCAGAAGTTTTTGATGCATTGTAATTTTTTCTGATAATGCCTATGATATTTTCAAATAAAAAATCTGTCGAAATAGAATTTCCAAGAAATATTTTTTGAACAATATCAAGAAAATTTTTGTCGAAGAAATTTTTTACAACTTGAAAACTAAAATTCAAATCTTGTAGTTCTTTTTTTATTGTAATGGCGTTTTTAAATAATTTATTTTTATTGATTTTTTCAGGAGCATCAATAAAAAGTTGTCTGAAACGTGAAGGCATAATTTCTTCAAGCATTAAACTTATCGAAATAGCACCGGTTTTTTTGTCTTCTTTGAAAAATAAAATATCAAGATTAAAGTAGTTTTTTTCATTTGCAATTATTCTTTGAACTCTATCTTCTGCTCTTCGTTTTTTTTCTTTTTTGGCTTGTTTTTCATCGTCAAAAGCAGTTTTTAATAAATTGATAATTTTCTCTAAATCATCTTCACTCGTTTTTATTATCGGGTGTGGAACAGTCATATATTCATTCCCATAAAAATAGCCAGTTAAATTTTGTTGAATATATTTTCTGCCGAGTTCTAAAATTAACGTTTCTTGTGATGATATTGGGTAATTTCTCCAATTAAGTTTTTTGTTGAAAAAACCGCTAATGAAGCCTGATTTATCAGGGCTTGAATATTTAAAAGGAGCTGCAAAACCAAAAATTTCTTCTGAAATTTCATTTGAAACGGAACTTAATTTTTTCTTAGATTTGGACTCTGTTCCTGCATGAGTGTAATTTGTTGTTGCTCCTGATGAAATTATCATTTCTTTTAATAAATCATAATCACGCAGATATTTTTCAACTCCAATTTCGATTATTTTGAAGCTTAAACCCGTTGAAACAGTTTCATCTTTTGTGAAATTTTTAAAAAGTTCATCAATTTCCGTTGAAATTATATTTTCATTGTCAAAAAAAGCAATTTTTAATAAGTCAAAATATTTTATTTCTACGTGTTTTCCTTTATTAAAGGCTAAAATATTTTTAAATGTTTTTGTTTTAATTCCGGTAATTTTTTTTTCAACGGGGCTACTTATTTTTGTTGTAAGAGTAATATCACCACCATTTGCCGAACCTTTTCGATAAGCATATTTACGATAATCTTCTTTTTCAGCACTTACTTTTTCAATATCAATACCTTTGTATTCACAACTAAGTTCTCCATTGTTATTAAAAATCTCAAAAACGAGTAATAACATTTGGTAATCCTTACCGGTAAACATATTCTCTATGTATAAATCAACCGGTTCAAGGTCTTTATGCTTCTGTAATTGCCATTCTCCAATGGCTGCTATTGCTTTATCTTGCATATTCTTATATTTTGAATAATATTATTTTTAAAATCTATTATTTACAAATTAACGAACCCCGACTGCCAAAATGCGTCAATCTCAAATATTTTTTAGAAATATTATTTTATTTTATTTATCTCTCATCAAATTTGCGATTTTACGATTTTATAATTTGCGATTTGCAATTTTCCTGCCAAAATTTTGTCTTATTGTTAATAAATCTCAGTATATCAGGTGGTTCTATGTCAAAAAACTCGCCAGACAGACCAAGAATAAATCTGCCAATTCCGTCAAAATTTGACACCCAACCGTCAAAAATATACAAGTTGTCTGATATTGTTGATATCATTTTTTCCGACAAAGGATACTCTTCAATCAGCAGATTTTTTGCTTTCATCGTCATTTTAAAAGACACCGGAATTTGAAAATTTCCACCAATCCTGAAACAATCCAGAAAATTAGCTTTGTGTTTATCTGCAAAAATCCAGCTAGTGTCTAATTTTTTAACTGCTTGTATTCTTGAAATTTTGAACAATTTGTTCATCATACTTGACGGTTCGTAAACCCAAAGAGAAATATAATTAGGAGTAAATTCGAATGGTTCAATAATTCTATCGGATATTTTGCCGCTACCCGATGATTTATAACCCAATAAATTTACTTGTTTCTTTTCTCTAATTGCTTCGAGCAAAGGTTTTATTTTTGAGGAATTTTCTTTTGTGACAAATTGTGTGGCTATTCTGTCGGAGTCAAATAATGCCGATAATTTGTTTATTAAATTTTCTCTTATTTTATTAGATGCTTCTATGCTATTGATAGCTTCATTTAAAATATGAGATTCTTCTTCCGAAAAATGCAATAAAGAACTAATGTCCTTAATTGTTTTGTTGTTTTTTTCTGCAATGTAAAAATTGTCTTTATTATTGATAACAAAACCGTAATCTCTAAGAACTTTAATGTATCTGTAAAAGCTACGTTCTGATATTTCTAATCTTTCAGAAATTTCAACTTTGGAATATTTTCTAATTCCGGAGAGTAAATCTAAGATTTTTATTATGTTTATAGCACTATTAAAGGAGTTTGGCATTTTTGTGATAAAGATATAAAAAAACAATTAAGTTTATGTTTTTTTGTCTTTAATTTTGGCGGTAGTTTAAAATAACGTTGATTTTGTTATCTTTGCAAATATATTAAAAAACACTCAAAATGGAAGATATACTAACATA
>JAFGXO010000197.1 GCA_016936595.1 Bacteroidales bacterium
ATTATAATTTAAAATTTGTTTTCCAATCATTTTATCGGTATCATTATTCATAGCTCATTTGTTTTCATAAGTGTTGTTAATGTTTTTTAATAAAAAAGCGGTTATTAAAATTAATTTTTACTTTGTTTATTTTTGAATTTTAGCACATTATTTGATATTTTATATATTTCATTGTTTAAAATTGGTAACATTATAATAGATATAAAATTCCATATTGGAATAAGAAGCGAAATTAAAGTAAACAAAGCAACAGATTCGTTTGCAATTTTAGAATTTGTAAATCTGTTGGTTTCTTTAAATAAGTTATAATATGCTATAAACATCCAGTATAAATTAAAAAAAGGAATAAATAAAAAGCCAACTGCTTTTTGAGGCGTTGAACTTATGGTGAAATTTGCATCTTTAATGTTGTCCCAAGCTCTATATAACATAATTAAATGTAAAACAAGCGAAGTTAAAAGTAGCAACGAACTTATAATACTTGCCACAACGGATATTGCAGATAAATTTTTTTCGCCGAACATTGTAACAAATAAACTAACAAGATATATGAAAAAACCGGCAAAATAAGAGATCAAAAATACTGTATTTAAATTTTTGTTTTCTTTTAATTTTTGGTTTAGTTTTTCTTTTGAAATTGAATTTAAATTTTCTGTTTTTTTATTTGGAATGGGAGTAAAATCAATGTTTTTATCGGGGCTTGTAATAGGTTCTTTTTTGTTAATAATCTCCTGATTTTCAGCAGTTTCATTTTTAAAATAATTTTTCCATTTTAAAGGTTTGGAGGTGCCTATTTTAATAACGTCGTTAGTGTTTAATTTTACTTGTTTTACTCGTTGTCCGTTAACAAAAGTTCCGTTGGTTGAATTAAAATCAATTAATTCAAAAGATCCGTCGTCGTGTTTTATAATTTGCAGGTGGTATTTAGAAACCGAACTGTCGTTATATACTATATCATTTTGAGGGCTACGTCCTATTGTAACAACTTTCATAAGTAGGATAAGTTTTTAATTTAAAATTTGCATTAGTTCACCTAAAAATTCTTCGGTTGATTGAAACCTATCAAAAGGGTTTTTACTGGTTGCTTTTTTGATTATTTTATCATAAATAGGATTTAAAGTATTGTCTATTGAATGAATATGAGGCAATGGTTCATTGATAATTTTGTACATCAGTGCCTCTAAAGTTGTTGTCCCGTAGTACGGAATTTGTTTAGTTATTAGTTGAAACAGCGTAATTCCAAGTGAATATATATCACTTCGGTGATCTGCACTTTTTTGCTCAATCTGTTCGGGGCTCATGTATAATGGTGTTCCCACAAATTGTTCGTTAGTTTTGTCTTCGTCTATTGTTGAGGCTATTCCAAAATCTATTATTTTAACAATATTATGTTTATCGTTATCTGTTATATTTTGAGTTATCATAATATTACTGGGTTTTATATCTAAATGAATAACTTTTTGTTTGTGAGCGTATCCAATAGCAACTAAAACCTGCATAAAAATTTCAATTATTTTTTCGTCGGGAATATATGGATTTTTGCTAAAGTATTCGTTAAGTGTAAATCCCGGAATGTATTCTGTTACAAGATAATAGGCATCTTCATCTATAATAAAATCTAATAGTTCAGCGATGTTTGGGTGATCAAGATATAAATATAAGTTGGCTTCCTGAATAAATTTTTTTCTAATAAATTCATTTTGAGCACTTTTAATGAATAATTTTTTAATTGCCACAGGTTCTTCATCACGTGTATCAACGGCAAAATATACTTCTCCGGTTCCGCCGGCTCCTATTTTTTTGCCTATTCTATAATATGATAATCCTGAAACCATTTTGTTTTTTGCTGAATGTTATTTATTTGCGAAAAAAATTATTATTATGTGTAATTTATTGATTGTGTTTATATTTTTAATTAGGTACTCTTGTACAAGTCCCATTTTTGTCAATATTATATAAAACTTTACTCCCATTTTTTGTTTCTACAACAATAGCTACATCTTTAGTAGCTGAAAAATTACTACTTATTTCTGTAAATCGACAATTATAAACAATTTTACCGTTTTTATTTATAAAACCCCAACCATCTATAGTTTTATTAACAGCAGCCATTCCTCCAGCAAAATCTTCTACTTTATCATATTCAGGTTCAGCTAAAAATGCACCGTCAGTTTGTTTAATAAAACCCCATTTGCTATTTTGCTTAACTGCTGCAAATCCTTCAACAAAAGGTCTAGCGTCTTCAAATAATTCTTCACTTAATTCAGTACCATTACTTTTAATGAATTTTTTACCTAAATCAGTTTTTACTATGGCAATGCCGTCTGTAAAATTAACTTTTTCTGTAAATTCAGGTTCAAAAATTACAGTTGCAGAGCTGTTAATGTAGCCCCACAAATCATCTGTGTTTTTAACTGAAAAAATATTGTTTCCTATATCTTCTATTTCTTTATATGGGCCTAATATTATATTATTATTTTGATCTGTAATATATATTTGTCCATTTTTATCGGTTTGTTTTTTTAAATTATTGCCAAAATTTTCGTCAGAAGTCAGTTCTATTGTAGCTGGATCTGTATTATTTCCATCATCAACCGGATCATCAATAACGGGGTCATCAATAACAGGGTCATCAACAACATTTTGGTCATCTGGAGGGTTATCGTTTCCTTGATTTTTTGCTAAATTTTTTTCAATAATAATTTCTCCAGCAAGATTCTTAACAACAATATTATAATATTTTTTGTTTTTGATAACTATATCAATGTAATTTTGAGCTTCTTGTTGGGTTTTAAAGTTTTGTTCGGGCATATTTGTGCCTTCAATACTAAAAGTTCCTTTAAATTTTATTTCACTTTCAGGAATAATATTTTGAGGGGCAAGAACAATATCGGAAATTGGTTTGTATTTATTATTAGTTACAATACCGTTGTAAGTTCCTTCTGATTTGTCTTTACAATATTCAGCAAACTGGCTCTGAAAATCTGCCTTGTGATCAAGATTTAAAGTGTCAATATTTTGATTATTTAATTGAACAATTAAGTAACGAGTTTGACCGTTTTTTTGAATAATAAATATACCGGCTATTATTATTAACACAAGTAAAATTCCACCAAACATTAAAATTCGTTTTTTAGTGAAAAAATTATTTTCTATTCTAATAGTATCAACACCGTCAGAATTTAATGATTTTTGGTTAATGGGCTTCTTGTCAAGTTCTTTTTGTTTATCAAATTGAGGCAGGTTTTGGGTGTCGCCAAGATCTTTTTTTTCATTTTTTTGATCAATTTTTTCTTCGGTTATAAAAGCAGCTTTTTGACCTTCAATTCTTTCTTGCGAAGAAAAGTTTACAAAAGAGCTAACAGGAAATGGACTTTTTGTAATTTGAACAAGTTGAAGCGTAATATTATCCTTACCTCCGGCTCCTTTAGCCATATCAACAAGTTGGTTTGCTTTTTGTTCAAGATTTAAATCATCATCACCAATAACTAAAGAGATATTAATTTCGTCAACCATATCAGAAAGGCCATCGGAACAAAGTAAAAAAGTGTCGCCAACTTTTGGTTGTATGGGGTTTTCAGAAACAGTAGGTTCAACAATTCGGTCAATACCAAGAGCTTTTGTAATTTGATTTTTGCGGCTATCAGTTTCGGCTTGAACATCTGTAATAATATTATTGTCAACTAATTGTTGAACTAAAGAATGGTCTTTAGTAATACGATATAAAATATTATTAGAATGCAAATAAATACGGCTATCGCCAACGTGTGCTATATATACTTTATCTTCTTGAACAACAAGCATAGTTACAGTTGTACCCATTCCTTTAAGTTGAGGTTCGGCATCAGAACGAGCAAAAATTTGGGAATTTGCGTATTGAATTGCATTTGCCATTGCTTGTTTAATGTTGGGGTGTTTATCTTGAGCCATATATCCCAAAATGCTTTCAACTGCAATAGTAGAGGCTACTTGTCCGGCAACATGTCCACCCATTCCGTCGCAAACGGTAAACACTTTTCCGTTCGGGGAATCAATACTGCCCATATTATCTTCGTTTTTGGGTCGTACCAAGCCTTTATCGGTTTTCCCTATTTCTTTATATTCTAAGTTCATATAATAATAATGTGTTTATCGGTTTTTGAATAAATTATTTAAAAAAGTTTAATCCTATTGGTCCAACAATAATTAAATCTCGGTCATTAAGTAATGTTTTTCCGTTTATTGCTGTACCATTAATTATAGTTGGGTTTGTTGTGCTTAAGTTAACTATGTAGTAATTATTGTCTTCAAAAATTATTTTAAAATGTAGTCTTGAAATATATTGATTATTAATTACGTAATCAGCATCTTGTCGTCCAAAAGAAAGTTCGGGTTTATTTATCTCAAAATTATAAGAATTACCTTCAAAATCGGCAGAAATTCTAGGAAATTGTCCCAATCGTTTCATCTGACCAATGAGGTTTTGTTCGTTAATTTTTCGCTGCAAATCAAGTTGTTTTTGATTTTCTTTTTGTAAAAGTTCTTGTTTCTCGCGTTCCCGTTCATTTTTAAGGTTTTCAATTTCAAACTGACTATCTTTAAGTTTTTGATCAACAGCGTTATTTAATTGATTATGAGAATTTTGAAGTTGCCCTTGTATCGTTTGAACTTGTTCGTCTTGTTGAATTTTTATGTCGTCAAAAGATTTTTTGTTCTTTTTTGACATCTTTATTAGAACAAAAATAAGAATAATAATAACTACAAGAGCAGCAAGAGGGATATAAAATTTGTGTTTAATCCAGCAAATAAAATCGCTGCATTTGGGGGTAAAAGATATTGTTTGTGTACTACTTTCTATTTCTACATTTACAGAATAAAGTTTGCCGTCGGGTTTTTTATCTGTTTCAAAACTAAAATTATAATCGTATCCTAAAAGTTTAGTAACTGCATTGTTCATAAAATCGGTTAGTTTAGATTGTGCGTCGTCTAAATCTTTGGTATATAAAAAACTACCATATGTTGATTCAATAAATGTTTTTAATGTTCGATGTTCCCAACGTTCGTATTGAATCATGTAAATGGGAATTTTATAACTATTTGATAAATCTTTGAGTGTTCCGGGGTCATAATTATTTGAATATTGATTATTGTAACCGGCAGAAAAAACAACAAGTATAGCATTACCATCAGGAAATTTTGCATGTAAATCTTCTAATCCGTCGTAAATAGCTTGATATAAGTCAGATCCTTGCTTGTTATTAAATGCATCTGAAGGATTAGAATAAGAATTAAGTTTACTTATTAAATTAGTTGCATCGTTAGTATAATTGTTTGATAAAAACCGCAATAATTTATTGCCGTCTCTTGTTCTATCAAAAATAGCGATGTTAACCTTGTCGCTATCGTTAACAAAATTATTAATTGTTCCGGTTAACAAATTACGATAAAATTCACGTTGTCCGTTATGGTCGTAATGAGTCAGATCTTCAATAATAAATAAAATTTGTTTATTTGAAGCTCCAAGATGAGGCGTAACATTTAAAGTATATGGAACATCTAATCCTTTATTTATTAACTTTATATTACTTTCGTCAATTTGAGAATTATTATAATAGTTAACTGTAAATTTAATAGTGGGATATTCGCTAACATCGCTTTCTCCAACTTGGATTATTTGTTGAGAAAAAACAGACGGAGAAAATAAAACAATGAATATTGATGTTAAAATTCGTTTCATTTATTTTAATTTAATATTTTGAAAATGATTTTATTTAAAATAAAAATATTTAAATAACTATTTAATGCTTTATTGTATTGCGAAATAATGAAATATTTAGATTTTTTTTTGCAAAACAGCATTTAAATTACTTAGCAACTAATTTATAAGTACATTTTTAAAGTGATGATTTGAATTTAAAAACTGCTTTATTTTTTCCTAAAGTAACTATGTCGTTATCATTAAGTTCAACAGGTTGAAAATCAATTTCTTGACCATTAATATATGTTCCATTTGAAGACCCTTGATCAATTAAAAAATATTTGTCATTACGGAAAAGTAAAATAACATGAATGTCAGAAACTGTGTTATCGGATATAGTTATATCATTTTTAACGTCTCGTCCTATTTTATTTCTTCCTTCGTAAATTGAATAAGAAATACCGTAAGGGTCTAATTGATAGGAAACTAACCAGCCAACAAGACGTCTTCTTGCAGAACTTTGAGGTGTGTTTTGTTGTCCGGAAACATTATTTGGTGAACGTGTGATTATGGTTTTTTCAAAATCGTTTTGCTGGTTTACTCCTCCTGTATTTATATTTGGAGAAGGAGGAACGCTTCCGCCACCGCCTCCGTTGTATATTTGAGTTTTATCAGGATTAACGTTAATAGGGGGTGGTGGTGGATTTTGAGACCCGCCGTAAACTTCAGTTTTATCAGCATTTAATGGAGTATTTGTTTGTCCGTTACCATACATTTGTGTTTTATCCATATTTTGGTTAACATCTATGGTAGGTTCATCTTGATTTGAATTGTTTTGGGTGTTTTGAGAGTCGGAAACATTTTCTCCTAAAGCTCCGCAATAAGGGCAATTAGAAAGGTCTGATTTAAAATAATGACCATTAGAACATCGTTTGTAATTTTGTAGTCCCATATTTTTTTTGGTTGTAAAATTAAAAAACATAATTAAAAAACCAAAAAAAAAGGACATAAAAAAAAGTGTGTTTTATTTAAAAAAAACGGTAATGTCCATTATTCTAAGGAAACATTACCGTTTATAATTGAAAATATTTAAAAACATTTTCTTAAAATATAAATATTAAAGACAAATATCGTTCTGGTCGATAAAAGTTTGAGCACATTCTGCACGTTGCTCAGAATATGGGTGAGATCTGAAAAGATTTTCGAACATATCAGGTTGTTCTTGAAATTCGAGTGCAATTTTTTCCCAAAGATCCGGTGTAATACATGCATCGTATCCTGCCGCAGAAGACAACATGATACCATATTGATCACATCTTATTTCATTAAATTGATTCCATGACATAGTAAATAAATTTTTAAAAAGCATAGCAATTTCGGCAAATTCTCCGGCTCCTTTAGCTCTAATCAAAATACGTTTTATATCTCCATTTTCATTGTGCCCAATTTCGTGAGCTAAAATAACAGCTAATTCGCTTGTTGTTTCGCAAAAATCAATTATTCCGGTAGTTACAAAAATATGCCCGCCGGCAGTAAAAGCATTTACCGTTGCGTTGTCGTCAATTAAGTGCACGGTATAAGTTAAACCGGAGTTTGTGCTTGGACGAGCTGATAATAATTCGTCAACTATTTCTTTAACTCCCTCTAACATATCTCCATCTTCGATAAAAGTGTAATCGCCCGATTTTTTCATTTCATCAAACATTTTATCTCCAAATTCGTTTTCTTCTTCTAAAGTAACATCAAAGGGCGACATATCAACTAAATCTTCTTCGGCTTTCCATTGATTAAATGCCAAAAACCAATATGGATCGCTTATTAAACAACTGTAATCAAAAGGGTTATCTGTTGTCATTTGTCCAACTCTTGTTGAAACACGGTCGTCATCAAGTTCAAGTTTATCTGCTGTTGATTGAGCATTGGTGCAGCTAAAACTTAAAGAATAAAGTAGCACTATTAAAAAAGTTTTTTTCATAATTATGATTTTTATATTTTTACACAAAATTACATTAATTGTTTTAAATTTGAATTTTAACATGAAAAATTTTCTTTTAATTTTCTTTTCTGTTGTTTTAATGGGGTGTTCTCAAGAGCCTTATTTTGAAAAAATAAATAGTTTTGAGCTACATTCTTCTAACGATACCTCAATTACATTTGTTGCTAACTTTAATGTTTTTAACCCAAACAACTTTGATATTACGTTAAATAGATTTGAATATTCGGTTTTTTATGATTCTGCATTAATAGCTACAGGTTTTTCTGACGAAAATTCGTTGCTTCAGAAAAATTCTTCTAATTCTTTAAATACAATAATAAATATTAATTTTCAAAACCTTTTGCCTCATATTCAAACTATCAGCAGTTCAGATTCAACTGTTTTAGTTATTGAACTTGAAGCTGTTGTTACAAAATTTAGAAAAAATGTTAAAAGAAAATTTACAATTGTATTAAATTCATCTGAGATTTTAACAAATTTTTTATCTGATGATTATTTTTCTGAAACTTATAAAATTCAATCTGCAAGTTTGAAAAATGTTACAATGCAAACATCTACTTTTGAAGTTTTAATTGCTTTTACTAATAACCTGCCAATAAATTATTTTGTAAAAAATATAAATTTCGATATTTTTGATGATCAATCAAAAGCAAACAAAGTGGGTACCAGTTCAAAAGAATATGATATTCAAATTCAAAAAGACAGCACATTGATTATTCCAATTGAAGTTACTTTAAATAATGTTAACATGGCTTTTTCTATGTTTGGCAAATTGATGTCAGGAAATTTCAGTTATTATATTGATGGGAATGTTGGTTTATTGATCTCTGGAAATGAATTACAATTACCTTTAAAACAAACAGTTAGCAATAATAATTAGTTTTTTAAAACTATACCTTATTTTTTGTAAATATTATTATTAAAGAAATTGGCTCTATTTAAAGATGATGTTGTTAAGAAAATTTTTATTATCTTGCGGAAATTTTATACGCAAATTTATGAAAATAATCAACC
>JAFGXO010000198.1 GCA_016936595.1 Bacteroidales bacterium
AAGATGCGATTATAAGCCTCCAAAAGCAAAAATATAAATACAAAAAAGTATTTTGTTAAAGTTCATCAAAAAGTTACTTGAAAAATTTAAAATCGTTTATTTTTGATAAAAATTTTCAATTAAAAAATTTATGAAAACAATATTTACACTTATTCTTATTTCGGTAATTGGCATCTCAAATATTTATTCACAAAATAACGATGATTTTACCATGCCAACAACAACTACAAAAAACATAGTAATTTCACCAAATCCATCAACAGATTATATAAATATATCGGGTTTAGCGAACGAACAAAACTATATCATTTTTGATATGGTTGGACAAGTTGTTGTTTCGGGAACAATCAGAAACGAAGAAAAAATTAACATACAAAATTTTAAATCAGGATTATATATTTTAAAATTTAGCGATAGAACAATTTTAAAATTTATAAAAGAATAATTTTTTTTTGAATATTGATTTGGGCTAATTATTACTCCTTTTTTATTTTTGCCTAAGCAAAAAAAGCCTCTGAAAATCAGAGGCTCAATCAATTCAACAATAAAAAAACAAAATTTATTTTTTAATAGCAGCAATACCGGGCAAAATTTTACCTTCCATGTATTCAAGTAAAGCACCGCCACCGGTAGAAACATAACTTACTTGATCTGTTAAATCAAATTTTGATATAGCAGCAACAGAATCTCCTCCACCAATTAAACTAAAAGCACCATTTTTTGTAGCTTCGGCAATAGATAAACCTACAGCTTTAGTGCCTTCTTCAAATTTTTCAAATTCAAAAACACCAACAGGACCGTTCCATAAAATAGTTTTTGATTGAGAAATAACTTTTTTGAACAAATCTACTGTTTTAGGACCAATATCTAAACCCATTCTGTCGTTTGGAATTTTATCAATGTCGCTCAAAGAAACATGAGCATCTTTATCAAATTTATCGGCATTTAAGCTATCAACTGGCAAATGAATTTTTGCATTATTTTTTTCGGCTAATTCGTACAAAGCAGGAATTTTTTCTAAAAAATCTTCCTCAACCAACGAATTACCAATATTTCCGCCGTTTGCTTTAACAAAAGTAAAAGCCATTCCGCCACCGATTATTAAATTATCTACTTTTGTAAGTAAATTTTCGATAATTGTAATTTTAGACGATACTTTTGAACCACCAATTATTGCAGTGTAAGGTTTATGAACATCTTCCATTACTTTGTCAAGACTTTTTAGTTCACTTTCCATAATGTATCCAAAAAGTTTTGCATTAGGGAAAAAATCGGCAACAATAGTTGTAGAAGCATGAGCACGGTGAGCAGTACCAAAAGCATCATTAATATAAACATCGGCAAGTTCCGAAAGTTTTTTTGAAAAATCAAAATCACCTTTTGTTTCGGCAGCGTGAAAACGCAAATTTTCGAGCAATAAAACTTCACCTTGTTGTAAATTATCTGCTACTTGTTTCACTTTGTCGCCTATACAATCCGGAGCCATTTTCACTTCAACGCCTAATAGTTCAGTTAAATGTTTAACAATATGTTTTAAACTAAATTTATCTTGAACTTCGCCTTTGGGGCGTCCTACATGCGACATTAATATTGCAGAACCTCCGTTATCAATAACTTTTTTTATTGTTGGAACTGCTTTACGCATACGTGTATCGTCTGTAATTTCAAAACTATCGTTTAACGGAACATTAAAATCTACTCGTATAAGGACTTTTTTTCCTTTAAAATCAAAATTTTCAATAGTATTCATATATAATAATTTAAGGTTTTAAAATTCAAATTTAAAGTACAAATTTACAAATAATTTTGAAGAATAAAACTTCTTTAAATTAATTTTGGTTTAATTTTTGTCTAATCATAATTGCAACAAATTTACAAATAACAAACTGAATAACAAGAAGTTATAAATTAAGAACTATTTTACAATTACACTTTAACTAATGAAAACTTGGCTTTATATATTGACTACTTTGTTAGCTCTCACGCTTTTAGGAGGTTTAGCTACAAACAATGACAAACATAACGGAATTTTTGAAGCTTTAGAACAAGGTAATGCCAACGAACTATCTTTTTATTTCAATCAGAGCATTAATCTTACTATTTTAGACCAAACCGGACTATATGGAAAAAAACAGGCAGAAATTATTTTAGCCAATTTCTTTTCAAAAAATAAAATTTCAAGTTTTGAAATTATTCAACTTAAAGACCAAATTAATTTTTCTTCTGTAATTTGTAATTTTAAATCTTATTCTGATAAATCATTTATTATTCACTTAACCTACTACAATATTAATAACAAAAAAGTTATTACCGACCTAAGCATAAATTACAACAAATAATTTTTTTTATAGCTCGTAAAATATCAAAAATGTATTTTATTTTTTGTAAATTTGCAAAATTAGAAGTACAAAATCCTTTTTTTTGCATAAACTTATATTTTTAAAAAAATAAAATGAAAAAAACACTTATTTTTTTTGCGATAATTTTAATGCTATGGAGTTGCAAAAACGGCTCGGTTAGTTTTTATGTTAACGACTCTTCTAATTCCACTATCGAAGGTCAATTACCTATTAATTTACCGTTTAATTTGCCAATTATACCTATATCTTCAACAAATACAACCGAGTACGAAAACAACCAAACTGTTCCGGATTTATTAGAAGAAGTTAATTTAGAAGACCTGAGTATTTCAATAACAAATCCGGCTAATGATGATTTTTCTTTTTTAAAAGCTATAGAAATTTCAATTCTTTTTTCTGATCAAGACGACAATGAAGATGGCGTGTTAATTGCTACTTTAGATAATATTAACTCTGCCGACAAAATAATTCATTTAACTCCAACCGGTGCTAATTTAATTCCTTATTTGAAAACCGATTCTTACAAATTAAAAACCAAAGCAACTGTAAACGAAATTTTATTATATGATGTTGACATAAAAATTGACCTCAGATTTAAAATTACGGCAAAATTATTGTAATATTTTTAAAAAAATCAACATACAAAACCCTCATAGAGGAATTTTATAAATTATGCATTATAAAAATTCTCCAAACGAGGAGATGATTAAAATAAACTTTAAACAGATGAAACATTTTGCAGTTGTCATTATATTCGTAACCGGCTTTTTAGTTTCTAAAAACTCTTTTGCTCAAAACTACGACACTACAATTATTAACTACGATAAAATTTATTATTCGTGGGAAGAAGCAAGCTGGATGCCTCAACGCGTTGTTAATTTATATCTTTTTAACAGCGGTACTGATACTCTTTCGCCTCTAATTAAAGAAATGAAAAACTTACAAGTTCTTTTTTTGAAAAATAATTTAATACAAAGTTTGCCATTAGAAATTGGATTTTTACCTTATCTTACTAAATTGAACGTAGCAAAAAACCGATTAGAAAACTTGCCTTTAACTTTTACAAGACTAAAAACATTAGAAGAACTGGATTTAAGTTTTAACAGTTTAGATTCATTGCCTTACGATATTGGCAAACTTACACACCTTAAAAAACTTTATTTGCAAAATAATCGGTTAAATAAATTGCCAAAATCTATTTGTCAACTATCTGAATTAGAGCTACTTAACCTCTCTAACAATAATCTTGATACTTTGCCCAAAGAAATACGCTTAATGACAAACCTAAAACAACTTGTTTTAACCGGAAACGATATTGACGACCATTCCAAAGATATTATTAAAAGGTTTTTACAAAACACTGAGGTTATTTATTAATTGACAAAAATAAAACAGAACACCCATAAAATAATGAACAAAATAAATATCACTACCCTTGGCTGCTCTAAAAATTTAGTTGACAGCGAACACCTTGCTACTCATTTAAAAAAAAATAATTTTACGCCCATTTTTGACGGAAATATTAACGACGCACAAATTGTGATTATTAATACTTGCGGTTTTATTAACGATGCTAAACAAGAATCTATTGATACAATTTTAGATTTTGCAGAAGCAAAAAGCAGAAATAAAATTAATAAAATATTTGTAATGGGTTGTTTAACAGAGCGTTACAAAAATGAAATAATTAAAGAAATCCCCGAAATAGATGGTGTTTTTGGTGTAAACGATATGCCAAAAATTGTTGCTGCTCTTAATTCTGATTTTAAAACTGAACTTTACGGACAAAGAATTATTTCTACTCCTAACCATTACGCTTATTTGAAAATTGCCGAAGGTTGCAACCGTAAATGCTCTTTTTGTGCCATTCCGGCAATCCGCGGAAAACATATTTCTGAACCTATCGAAAAACTTATTACCGAAGCTAAATATATTGTTAATAAGGGGGTTAAAGAAATTTTACTTATTTCACAAGACACTTCTTTTTACGGTAAAGATTTGTACAATAATTTTGAACTACGTAATTTATTAGACCAAATTATTAAAATTGATAAATTAGAATGGATTAGGTTACACTATTTATATCCTGCAAATCATCTTGAACCTATCCTTAAATTAATGGCTGATAGTCCAAAAATTTGTAATTATATTGATATTCCTTTCCAACATATTAGCAACTCTATCTTAAAATCAATGAACCGAGGACACGATGCTGATAAAATTAAACAAAACATTGAACTTTTCAGAAAAATTGTTCCCGATGTGGCACTTAGAACAACAATGATTGTTGGTTATCCGGGCGAAACTGAAAAAGATTTTCAGGATTTATTAGATTTTGTTCAATTTACAAAATTTGACAGATTAGGTGCTTTTACTTATTCTGAAGAAGAAGGAACGCCTGCTGCTAAACTTGAAGATAATGTGCCCGATGTTGTTAAACAAGAACGTTTAGATGAGTTAATGTTGTTGCAAAGCGAAATTTCTCTTGAAAAAAACAAACAAAAAATTGGCAAAACTCTTAAAGTAATTATCGACAAACAAGATGATGATGTTTTTATTGGCAGAACTGAATATGATTCTCCCGAAGTTGATAACGAAGTTATTATCCCTGCTGATCAAAACTTGAAAATTGGTGATTTTTATAACGTTAATATTACTAATGCTCAAGAATTTGACTTGTATGCACAAATAGTTGATTAGTTAATCGGAAGTATGGGAAAAATGTCTGACAATTGTCAGACATGTATGGACTTTAATTATAGATATATCCTAACCAAATTTACCAACTTAGCCAACAAGACTTTTCAACGTGGTTGAGAGAAACGTAACCACTTGGAAATGTTACTATTCATTAAAAGTAAACCACCATTATTCATCAAAAGTATAACATCTTTTTCGGCTCTTCCGGCACGCCACTCTCTGAGTTTTTGATATAGTTTTTTTTGTGTTTCGGTTAATTCTTCTTTGGGTTTTTCTTTCGGTTTTAGAATTTCATCATAAGTTATTGCAACACTCCAAAATGTTTTATTATTCTGCGAAAAAAATTCTGATTTTATGTTGTGTACTTTTTTATTCAAACAAAAATTATTGATGACATTATCATTAAATGTTTGT
>JAFGXO010000199.1 GCA_016936595.1 Bacteroidales bacterium
GACACAATTACATCTCTTTCGTTTAACGTATTTTCCTCTGATCAAGGCAATTACGGAATAAATACACCAACTTATTTTTGCTTAGATGATATTGTTTATACAACAATAAACAATAAAATACAAAACATTACAAATCAACAAATTACAGTATTCCCTAACCCAACTGCTAATTTTATCACTTTTTCTGAAAATATTACAGAAGCATATTTTTTTGATTTAACTGGCAAACTTATCCTTATTACAAATCAAAACACTGTAAATGTCTCCGATTTTTCGGCAGGCTCATATATTATTAAAGCTAAACTAAACAACCAATACCTTACAACAAAATTCATAAAATTTTAAAAATAAAAACATCTAATCGCCTGAATTAATTACTATTAAACAAATATTATAATCTTAATAAAAATAATCAATAGCACCATAAATAACGTATTAAAAAAATTGCAAACATTTTATTTCTAAGGATTTATAATTTCCCCCCATAAAAAATACCTTGTCCAAATTTTTTGGTAAGATTGGGGGATTTTTTAAAATAAATGCTTAAAATACAACTAATAATAATAAAAATAATAGCTAAAAAGAATATTTTTCTTATCTTTATAAAAAAAATAAAATGAATAAATATTTTGCTTTAATTTTACTCACAACTATTTTTTTAAGTTGCAATAATAAAACAAACACTTCAAATATGGACTATTCAGTTGTTGACAGCGTTGACATTGAGCGTTATATGGGTACTTGGTACGAAATAGCACGTTTCCCCCACTCTTTTGAAAAAAATTTAGTTGGTGTTACTGCAACATATTCCAAAGGGAAAAAAGATAAAATAAAAGTTGTAAATCAGGGATATAAATTCACTTTAGACGGAAAACACAGCGTTGCAAACGGCAAAGCAAAAATGCCCGACAAAAATAAATCGGCACAATTAAAAGTTAGCTTCTTTTTGTTTTTTTATGGCGATTATTATGTTCTTGAACTTGACGAAAATTATCAATACGCACTTATTGGCAGTTCATCACCAAATTATTTATGGATATTAAGCAGAACTCCACAAATGGACACTACAACATACAATATGCTTATAAACAACGCTAAATCAAGAGGTTACGATATTAATAAATTGATTTTAGTAGAACAGAAAAATTAAGTTAAAAATAATACAAGCAAAGGAATTAATATACCAAGAATAATGTAAATTCCGCCTCGTCCCCATGCACCTTTTTTACCTCGCACCATAAACAATGCAGTTATAGCAAATAATATTAAAGCACCGGCAAAAGCATCAGAAAACCACGTCCACCACTTGCCGGGATTGTAGTGCAAATAATTTGTGTGATAAAAAATTGTCCGTTTTTTTAGAGTTTCTATTACAGCAGAACCGTTGTTGAGATTTAAATAAACAGTAATACTATTTGTAAGGTAAATTTTTGCTTGATTTGGCTCAGGATAATAATGAGTTTTGTATTTTCCATTAAAATTATTTACATTTACCCATTCAATTATTTCATCTTTAGATGCTCCTTTTTCAAAAGTATTATCAATATTAATTTCTTTAAAATCAACAACATAATTAGGATTCCAATCTCTTAAATGATTAAGAGCAATGCCTGATAAACCATAAATTAAACTTGCCCCCAGAAAAAAATATCCTATATCTCGGTGCAAAATCCTGCTCCATTTTCGTAAATTTTTTATTAACTTTGATGAACCTTCGGTTGTTTTTTTTGACATCTGCTTAAAAATTAAGCCAAACTTTGCAGCCTATAACTACAAGTTTGACTGAATTAATTATTTAAAAGAAACAAATTCTAACGAATAAAAAGAAAGATGATCAACATTAGTTTGAGCCATAGAATCTCTATAAAACTGAGCTTGTTGCATTTTATTAGCTTGTTGAGCATCAGCATCATCACCATCAGAATGTTGAGCAATAGCATCGTCCTCAAGTTGTTGACAATAAGCCTCATCAATAACAAATTCTCTAACAATACCTATAACTGTAGCATTTGTTCCAACTAATGAATCTTCAAATCTAACATCACTATCAACATGCACACTTGCATCGCCATTTTCGTTAACAAGTAATATTTTTTTGCCGCCATGTTTACAAACATGATCAACAATACCGCTAATTTGAACTTGTTCATCAACAAAATTGCCTGCATTTGCATCAAAATCTTCTAACATAATTACGGGTACAGTGGCAACCGTAGAATCAGCATTATTAGAGTTGTCTCCATCAGAATTGTTACAAGCAGCTAAAGCTAAAGCTGCGATCGAAATTAAAATAAAAAATTTTTTCACCATAACTTTTTTTTAAAATTAAAGTGCATAAATACACAAAAATTGATTAATATCAAAATTTTGTTGATTATTTAAGGTTGGTTATACGTCAATTCTCAGAACAGTAATATCGTCCATCTGGTTAAATTTTTTACCTTTCCACTTATTTAGTGTATCAATAATAATTTCCTTTTGCTCAGTAGCAGGCAAGTTTGAGCTTTCAAAAATAAGATCTCTAAAAGGCTGAGCCATAAATTTTCGTCCATATTTTCCACCAAATTGATCCTGATAACCATCTGAAAATAAAAAAACCTGGGTTTTAGCTGTTAAGTCAATTGTATGTTTAGTAAAATATCGTTCATGTTCTTTTTGCAAACCTCCAACCGACATCATTCCTCCACTTATTCGGTTCATTTTACCATTTTGAATATACACAATAGGATTTTTAGCACCCGAAAATTCCATTATTTTTTTTCGTTTATCAATGGAGCAAATAGCCATATCCATACCATCGTTATTATCGGTATGCTCTTGCTGCAATGTTTCTCTAATTATTTTGTGTAATTCTGCTAAAATTTTATCAGGTTCATAAATATGCTGTACGTTTACAATTTGGTTAAGATAAGCATCACCCAAAAGCGACATAAAAGCTCCCGGAACTCCATGTCCTGTACAATCAATAACCGAAAAAATTACTTTAAAAGGTTCATCATTTTCTTTAAAAAGCGAAGGTTTTAAATCCTTAACTTCAGTAATCCAATAAAAATCGCCACTTACAGTTTCTTTGGGCATAAAAAGTATAAAATAATCTCTAAAATGCTTTTTAAACAATTCTTCGGGCGAAAGCATAGCTTTTTGAATACGGCTTGCGTAGTTTATGCTTGAAGTAATTTTGTTGCTTTTTTTCTGAACTTCGTCTTTTTGTTTTAATAAATCTCTGGTTGCTTTTTCAAGTATTCTGGATTGACTTTCAATTTCTTTTTTTTGAAGATTTATTTGACGATTTTGTTCTTGCAATAACTTATTTATCTTTTTTTGTTTTTGAAAATAGAAATATAAAACAACGGCAAATCCAATAAGCAATATTATTACTGCTAAAAACCCATAAGTTTGTTGCTGCTTGTTTTTCAGCATTTGAGTTTTTAAGGCATTATCCTTTTCAATTAGTTGAATGGTTTTTTCTTTTTCGGCATTCTGAAAATTCAAAATTATTTCGGTAAATCCTTGTTGTGCTTTTCGTTGAAAGCTCAATTCAAGTTCTTCAATATATTTGTTGGAGTAAAAATTAGCGTCTTCAAAGTTATTTTGCTCAACATATACTTCCGAAAGTCTTTTGTATGAATATAATTTATTTTCAGACTCAAACATATTTAGCAAAGATATTTGAATAGATGCTAAAAAACTTTGTTCAGCGTTAGTTAAATCACCTTGCTGAAAATACAACTCACCAAATGCGTTTAATACTTCGGCTATTTTATTTTCGATACTTAGATTTTTGTATATAGTTTTAGCCTTAGATAAAAACTCTTCGGATTGCTGAAAATCTGAATTTTCTAAATAAACTTTACCTATTTCCAAATAACAATTTGCAAGTTCGTATTGATTAGAAATTTTTTCGTTGATTTGGGCAGATTTGGTGAAATAATAAATTGCACTATCAATTTCTAAATCTTCAGAGTAAACTTCGCCAATTGCTTTATAAACAGAGCTTGTTAAAACATCATTACCTTTAGCAATAATTAATGAATTATTTAATATTTCAAAAGTTTGTTCGGTGTCGTAATTTTCATAAAAATAAAATGAAGCCAGCCTAATATTAACCAAAATTATACCTTCGGTAACATTATTATTTTGAAAAATCTTAGAAGCTTTTTCAAATTCGGGGAAAGCTAATTGCAAAACATTTAAGCCAAGATAAATATCTCCAATATAATATAATGTGTATGCATAATTAACCGAATCAGCTTTTTGCAGATAGTAATTTTTAACCTCCGAAAGATAAGTCATTGCTTGATCGTATTGTTTAAACGACAAATAACTAACAGCTAAACGCTGATACCAAAGCATTATTTGAGCCGAATCTTTAAGAATAGAATCACATATTTTAATAGCCTCGCCTGATTTTTCAAGAGCTGTTTGAGGGTCGGTTTGATACGTGTACTCGTAAATTGAATTTATAATATCCAAACTTTCTTCGGGGGCAGCAAAAACATCAATATTATCCAACAAATTTATTAAACTATCCTTTTGAGCATTTTGTCCATATAAATCAATAAAAATAAAAATCAGTGATATTATAAAGAGTATTTTTTTTGTCATGTTAATTTAGGTTTCAAGTATTCTTTTCAGCAAAACTTATTCCAAATATCACTTTTAAATTATAAAACATCAATGTTTTTTGCTTGAGCTCCACGTGGGCCTTTAAAAATATCAAATGCTACTTTTTGATTTGCCCTTAATACTATAAAATCACCATCTTTTATTGGTAAATCGGCATAATAAACAAAAATTTTATTTCCATTGTCAGTAGTAATATACCCAAATCCTTTGGTATTATCAAACCATTCAACTGTACCAAAAACTTTTGTTATTTTTATTTTTTTCGACATAATCATTTTTTTTAAATATTCAACTTCAAATAGTTCTAATTTAAAATAATTTTATATGAGATTGCTTAAAACCTCATAAAAAAATTAATGTGTTTTAAAAGATTAATCTATTTTTTTACCAAATCTACAAACGTATATTTAATTTATCATTAAAATATTTATTAAATTCTATCGAATTTGCTACTCAGATTTCATTCAGTTGTCTTAAAAAAATTAAAAAATAGCTTAAATAAATGTGTTTTTAGTAAATTTGTACGTTTAAAAATAAACTATGAACTTAATTATAGACCAAGGGAATACAAATATTAAGTTTTTTTACTTTTCAGGTAACAAAATTAAAAAAAAAATCATTTTACCCACAAAAACAGTTGATTTTAATTTTCTAACACAAGAAAAAATAGACAAAATTATATATTCAACGGTTTCCGGACACAACGAAAACATAATAAAACACATAAAAAATAAAAAGCATATTTATTTTACTGCAAAAACAAATCTACCAATAATAAATGAATATCAATCAAGAACTATTGGTTTAGATAGATTAGCAGCAGTAGTTGGGGCTTCAAAACTTTACCCCGAAAAAAACATATTAGTAATAGATGTTGGGTCGGCTGTTACTTATGATTTTATTACTGAAAAAAAAATTTACACTGGTGGAAATATTTCACCGGGCTTAAAATTAAGATACAATTCACTAAATGACTACACAAAAAATTTACCGTTATTTGAGCCGCAACAAAATAATATTTTTATGGGTAACAACACCAAAGATGCTATTATAGCTGGAGTTCAGAACGGTTTATTATTTGAAATTGAAAAATATATTGAGCAAATAGGCAACTCAAAAACAAATTTTATATCAATAATTACCGGTGGAGATGCAAATTTCTTTGAAAAAATAATTAAAAGTACCATATTTGCACAGCCAAATTTAGTTGCAACCGGATTAAACGAAATTTTAAACTACAATATAGAAGAATAATTAAATGAAGAAATTTTTAATAATAATTACCGTAATACTTTTAGTTAGCCTAAATATTATGGCTCAAAAATTAAGCAGTTCTCCTTATTCAAGGTTTGGAGTAGGCGATATTTTATTTCAAGGAAACGGACGACAAATAGCAATGGGAAATACCGGAATTGCAGATTTTACGGCTTATCATCTTTCAAAAGTTAATCCGGCAACCTATTCGGCATTAAAACCTAATAGTGTTATTTTTGAAACTAATTTTTTTCATCGCTTATCTAATTATTCTACGGGTACCGATAATCAAATTAATAATACCAGTAACTTTAAACAACTCGTAGGCGGATTTAGAATGGCAAAATGGTGGCATACTGCCTTTGGAATTAACCCATATAGTGGCATAGGATATCAAGTTGTTACTAATGACACTATTGTTTCCGGCGATTTTTATACTCCTTACACTACAAATTACTCCGGCTCGGGAGGTATTAACCAATTATTTTGGGGAAATTCTTTTACTTTTTTTAATAATTTTTCGATTGGCGTCAATATTAACTACAATTTTGGCTCAATGAACAAATACTCAGAAACAATTATTTCAGACACATTATTAACATCTATTACTGATATTACTGACCGAAACCTGTTTAAAAAATTCACTTACGACTTAGGTTTTATTTATCAAGACACAATAAAAGACGGTTACAAAAACATTTTAAAGTACTCCTTAGGTGGAATTTACAGCAATAAATTTGAAACAAATACTTATAGAACTTTATACATTTCAAGAATTATTAATTCTTATGGCCTTACTTATACAGATTCTGTATTTTTTGACACTTTAGGTCAATCATCTATTGTTATGCCTCAAACTTTTGGAGGAGGAATATCATTAACGTTTCATGACAGATACTCTTTTTCGGCCGATTATTTAGTAAGGAAATGGAAAGGAGCAACAATTATTGATGAAACAAATTTTGTTGACAGCCGATTTATTGGCATTGGTTTTGAATACGTAGCATCTCCATTTTCTACCATTTACGCAAAAACAATTAGATATAGAATTGGTGCTTATCAAAATAACTCTTACAAACTATTTAACGATATACAATTACAAACTCAAGCAATAACTTTTGGATTTGGATTTCCGATTAAAACAATTCAACTTAATTTAGGTTTTGTTATTGGTCAAACAGGTTCTTTAGATATTGGTCTTAAAGAAAATTTTTACGAGTTTAATCTCAGCGTATCTTTATACGATCTTTGGTTTGTTAAACGAAAATTCATGTAATACTCAAAAACTATTAATTATGAAAACATTTGCAAGAACACTTATCTTGTTTACAATTATCACATTATCTTTTTCAGTAGTAAACGCACAATCGGGAGTTGTAGATGAAATTATTACAACTGCTTTTCCAGGTATTTATTCAAAAACAGATTTTAATAATAAAACTTATGACAATTCACAAAAAGACACTTACAGAGATTTGTATTTTAAAATAGATAAAGCCTGTGGAATTGTTGAAGCTTTTGAATTAGGTGCTGTTGATGCAAACACCATTGAAATATTTGACTATCAACTACTTAAAAAAGTAGAAAGAAGCGATAGTCTTGATTACTTAAAAGTATTATTAAAAGACTTCAAAAAAGGAATAAACGACTATATGAAATGGAACGAAAAACTCGCCGCCGATTCTATTAATGTTGCAATTTATTGGACAAGTTACCGAGACAACCTAACTGCTAAAAAATACAACGAAGCATATAAATTTTGGAAAATTTTATTTGAAAACTATCCTATTATTTCAAGTTCAATTTATACCGGAGGTGCCGGTTTAGTTAAAATAAAAATTGAAAATGCTACTGATAGCATTACTAAACTTGCTTATATTGATACACTTTTTATGGTTTACACCCAAGAAATTAAAGCTTATCCAGATAGAGAAGCCTATGTTAAAGCTAAAATGGCTGTTGATTTTTACAATTACTTCGTTAATGATCAAGACCTTAACGACAGTATTATTAGAACAAAAATGTGGAAAAATTACAATATGTGTATTGAAGCAATTGAATTAGGAGGAGACGATACTAAATATTATGTTTTTCCAATTACCATGAAATTAACGCTATTTGAATATCAATTAGACAGCATTACAAACCAAACTGCTATTGATAATTACTTAAAATTTAGCGAAATACTAAAAAAACAGTACGATGCTGAAACTGATGCCGACAAAAAAGAAAAAATCAAAAAAGCCGGTATTGCTCCGGTTGATATGATTTTTACTCAAAGTGATTTATCAACTTGTGATAATTTATGTGCAACTTTTAGACCACGATTTGAAGATGACCCAACAAACCCCGACAATTTAAAGAAAATATTAACCATAATGGGACAAAAAAATTGCATCGAATATCCTTTATACACAGAAGCAGCAGTTGCATTATACAATGTTGAACCATCTGCAAGTTCGGCTTATTCACTGGCGTTATTATATGTTTCGCAAGAAAATTACACTTCGGCTGCCGAGTTTTTTGACAAAGCTATTGCTCAAGAAACTGTTGATACCTTAAAAGCAACCTATTGCTTTAAAGCTGCACAGCTTTACAACAAACAAAATCAATACTCCAAAGCCAGAGAATATGCCCGTCAGGCATTTAGTTTAAATCCAAACAATGGAAATCCTTTGCTTTTAATTGCCACAATGTATGCAGCAACAGCCAACTCGGTTGGTTCTGATGCGTTTGAACACCAAGCTGTATATTGGGCTGCTGTAGATAAATGTTATCAAGCAAAAAATGCTGATCCTTCGGTTGCATCAGTTGCAAATCAATATATTAACAACTATACAGGAAAATTCCCCTCTCAAGAAGAAGCATTTATGAGATCAATTCAACCCAATGATTCATATACCGTTGGTGGCTGGATTGGTGAAACAACTTCTGCAAGATTTAACAACTAATTATGATTTTTTTAAAAAAAATAATACAACCCGCTTTTATTACTAAGTGGGTTGTTATTTTTGTTTTTTCTACTATTTTTGGGTGTAAAACCGACTTGAGTAAAATAAAACCACCCGAAGATATAGACAATCTTCCGCAACTTTCAATAACCAACTTTCACGCTTTTTACAAAATTTCTTCTGAACTAAAAGCCGAAGCTTTTGCTCCAATAATGCACAAATATAACATTGGTAAAAACTACGTGGAATTTACTGAAGGACTTGATGTGAAATTTTACGATGAAAATTTTAACCCCACAACCACTCTTTTTTGTGAATATGCTATTAACTATCCCGACGAAGAATTGTGGAAATTTAGTGAAAATGTTGAAGTTGTAAGCGAAAACGGTGGAATATTAAAAACTCAAGAACTTTTTTTTAATCAAAAGAACGAAAAAATTTACTCTGTAAAATACGTTGAAGTAACCGATACAACCGGTTCGGTTATTAGAGGCAAAGGCGGTTTTGAATCTAATTATGATTTTACAGTTTATGAATTTAAAAATGTTGATGGCATAATAAATATCCCTCAAGAATCTATCGACGATGCTGATGCCGATTTATAAATCAATAAAAAACAATGCCATCAATAAATTCATTATTTACAAACTCATTTACCAATTTTTTATATTGTTCTTTTAAGCTAATGAGTGTTGGTTTTAGCATAGGTGTTCTTATTTTAACATACAACAAATTTTTTAAAAAATACATATTTTCTGTCTCTCGATCAATAGCCCGACCTACAATTTCAGCCCAATGATTTTTAACTACAGCTTCAAGATAATCATTTTCTTTTCCTAAAGCCTTCATCCTTAACCTAATAAGCTCGCCTACAATATTTGGTTTCGATCTTCTTCTCATAAATTAAACTATAAATTAATTTTTAAAGTTCTGTTAGACGTTACAATAATTTGTTTATTATCAATCAATTTTTTAATTATATTTTTAACAATTTGTTCATCTAATGATAATTTTTCGCATATTTGTTTTACTGTTAACTCATTGATTTTCAACAAATTAACAATATCATTTAAGTAATTACTATTATCATCTTGTAGAGCTTTTTTGGCATGACAATAATCGCATCTGCCGCATTCAGGAGCACCAAATTCTCCAAAATATTCCAGTAAAATTTGACTTCGGCATTTGTTAGTATTTTGCACATAATTTACAACCGCATCAATACGCTTTATGTAATTTTCTTTCAAAAAATCATAATTTTTTTCGCTGATAGTAAAAGACTTAGGGTGAATTCGTTCCTGTAAAAAAGTAATATAAGGAGTTATTTTTTGAGGAAGATAATCAATAACATTATGTTCTGCTAATTTATCTAAAAAAGCATAAATAAATTTAGGCTCTGTTTTAGCCGATCGTGCAATCCAATACTCATCAATATTTATATAATTAGAAAATAATCCGGGATACGAACGAAGCAAAAATTTAATAAAAGCATCAAATCGAGGGTGTTCAACCTGAAATTTATACAATTCTTCGCGATCCATTTTAAAATGAACCCTGGACTTAATAAAAATTTCTTCGGTATATTCCAAATAACCTTCTTTTTGAAGAAACCTTAAGCTATTGTAAACTTCAAGAGCGTTAAAATCAAAAGTTTGAGCAAATTTAGACAAAACAAAATCAAATGTTTGTTCTTTTCCCGACCCAACAGGAATTTGAAAATAATTACAAAGTGCTTCGTAAACAGAAAAAATTACATGTTTTTCCGGAAAAGATTTTTGAACAGAATTTTGCAAATTGCTAACATCTTCATCATTAAATAATAAAAAAGCATAGGCATCTTTAAGGTCTCTCCCACCCCTTCCGGCTTCCTGAAAATAAGCCTCAAGCGAATCGGCAAGATCAATATGAATAACAAAACGCACATCTGGTTTGTCGATGCCCATTCCAAAAGCATTGGTTGAAACAATTATACGAGTGATGTTATTTTTCCAATTATCCTGTTTTTTATCTTTTTCTTTAGGAGTAAGTCCGGCGTGATAAAAATCGGCCGAAATATTATGACTTTTTAAAAACGCTGCAACTTTTTCAGTTAACTTTCTGCTCCGCACATACACAACACCTGTTCCGCCAATATTTTGCGTTAATTTTAATAATTGGCCAAACTTATCATTAGTTTTTCTGACAATATAAACAACATTTTTACGCTCAAAACTCTTTTTAAAAGGATTTTTTTCTTTAAATTCTAATTTTTCTTGAATATCGTCAACTACAACAGGGGTGGCAGTTGCCGTAAGAGCCAAAATAGGAATATTAGGCAAAAATTTTCGCACTTCGGCAATTTTTAAATAAGAAGGCCTAAAATCATAACCCCATTGCGAAATACAATGAGCTTCGTCTATGGCTAATAAATTAACGTTTATTTCGGGAAGTTTTTTCAAAAACAGCTCAGTACCAAGCCGTTCGGGTGATAAATAAACGAATTTAAGTTTGCCCTTAGCCGCATTTTCAAGTGTTATCAAAATTTCGTCTTTTGTCATTCCTGAATAAATAGCAGCAGCAGCAATATTTTGCCGTTTTAAATTTTCAACCTGATCTTTCATCAAAGCAATAAGAGGGCTAACGACTAAACAAACACCATCTTTAGCAAGAGCAGGCACCTGAAAAATGATTGATTTTCCTCCTCCGGTTGGTAGCAGCCCAAGAGTGTCCTTACCATCTTCAGCAACAGAGCGAATTATATCCTCTTGCATTGGTCTAAAATCAGGATAACCCCAGTATTTTTTCAGAACTGCTTTATACATATTTTAGAAATATAAAAGTTGTTTCAACAAAAATTAAAATGATAAAAAAAGTTTGGTTCGTTTTAATAAATGCACAAAACGCACCAAACAATTTAAGCTACATTTATTTATTAGCAACAAGTTGTTTTAACAATTGCACAAAATCATCTGCATTTAATGCAGCCCCACCAATTAAACCGCCGTCTATATCGGGTTGCGAAAATAAACCGTCGGCGTTAGAAGGTTTACAACTACCGCCGTACAAAACGGTTGTGTTATCAGCAACATTAGCACCAAATTTATCAGCAACAATTTTTCTTATATATGCGTGAATTTCCTGAGCTTGTTCGGGGCTTGCAGTTTTTCCGGTACCAATAGCCCAAACAGGTTCATAAGCTATTATAACTTTTTTAAAATCAACAACATCAAGTTTAAACAAAACTTCATCAATTTGAGATTTTACAACATCAAATTGTTTGTTTTCTTCGCGTTCTTCAAGAACTTCACCAATGCAAAAAATTGGCGTTAAATTATTTTCTAAAGTTAATTTTAATTTAGTAAAAAGCACTTGGTTATCTTCGCCAAAATAAGATCTACGTTCAGAATGCCCTAAAATTGCATAATTAGCACCAATACTTTTAACCATTTGAGCCGAAATTTCACCGGTATAAGCACCATTGCTCCATTCGGCAACATTTTGAGACGATAATCCAATTTTTGAACTCAACACATTGCCAATTGCGTGTATATGAGTAAATGGAGGGCTAACAATCATGCCAAATTCATCAGAATTAAAAGCAAATTCATCAACTTTTTGACTAACATTTTTGGCTAGTTCTAAACCCGAATTTAAATCGGTATTCATTTTCCAGTTTCCTGCGATAATTTTTTTTCTCATAATATTTTATAATTTATTAAATTTATTCTCCGTGAGGAACAATTCCGTGAGTAGTTGTATAATCTATTTCTTGAAACTTTAATACATTAGAGTCTAAAACTCCGAGACTATCTAATTCTTCGATATAAACAGAAGGTAGTCCGTTTTTTTGTGTCATTTTGTAAGCAACAAAATTAGCGGTAATTAAAGCTTTTTCGGGTGATGAAAACAAAAAATGTCCATTTACAGCCGGTATGGCAGTTTGATATATAAAAAGCACATCATCTTTATATATTGCATACCCCCACCCTGTATCCAAATCAATAACCTCTGTTGTAATCAAAGAACTATCATTTGCATTAAAAAGTTCCTGTTTTACCTCTGTTTTACAAGCGTTTATCAAAAAAACAAATAAAAGTAAAAATATCAATAAAATGGAATTTTTCATTATTTAAAATTTTTAATGATTAACAAATAATATAAACATTTTAATTATTAAGTCTATTAATGTTCATCGATTGCAATTTACTCAAAAGCTCTTTTTCTTCTGAAGAAAGATTTTTGGGGATTTTATATTTTATTTTAATGAACAAATCTCCTCTATCCGAAGGATTATTGTACAATGGCATTCCTAAACCTCTTATTCTTAAGACTTTACCATAAGGAATACCTTGCGGTATTTTAATTTTTAATTTTCCGTTAATACCTTGCACAACATATTCGCCACCAAGCAAAACCTTGTAAATATCAATATAAGTTTCTGTATATAAATCATTTCCCTTGCGTTCAAATCCGGGGAATGGTTTTAAATTTATCCGTAAATATAAATCACCATTAGGTTCATTAGGGTAGCCTGAAGGAATCCCTTTGCCCGGAATTTTTAACATTTGTTCATGCTCTATACCAGGTTTAATTTTTAACCTGAATTTGCTTCCATTGATAGTTATTATTCGAGTAGAACCCAAGTAAGCCTCTTTGAGAGTTATGGATAATTTAGCAGTTTTATCTAAACCTGAATGTTTTTTTCTTTTTTTAAAGAAATTATTAAAAAAATCCGAAAATTTAATGTCTTTTAAATTATAATCACGCAAAAAATCCTCCCAAAGTTTGTCGGGGTCGCCATATTTATTTTTGCTTTTATTGTAACTACTTTCAAAATCATCGTTTGAAAAATCAGAATACGACGAATTAGAGTAAAAATTTCTGCTTTTATTAGAACTAAAAGTCCTTAAATTATCAAAATCTCTTCTTTTTTCAGCATCGCTCAGCACATCATAAGCCTCGGCAATTTCTTTAAATTTTTCCTCAGCTTGTTTATCATTTGGGTTTTTATCAGGGTGATAAAGCAAAGCAAGCTTCCGATAAGCTTTTTTTATTGCGTCAGTAGAGGCATCAGAAGCAACTCCTAAAATCTTGTAGTAATCTTTAAAAATCATAACTATCTAATTATCAGTAAAATATCTATTATAAAATCTTTTTTCAAAAATAATACAAAAAGTTTATTTAACGAAATTTTGAAATTAAAAAATGAATGTTTATTTTTGCACTCAATTTTTTTAAAACTTCAAAAGACCAAATAAAATGAAAAAAGACATACATCCAAAAGAGTACAGATTGGTTGCGTTTAAAGATATTACGAATGGAACAACATTTATTTCAAAATCATCTGCAAGATCGAAAGAAAAAATTGAAGTTGATGGAGTTGAATATCCTCTAATCAAATTGGAAATTTCAAACACATCGCATAACTTTTACACCGGACAGAAAAAACTTATTGACTCTACCGGACGAGTTGACAAGTTCAAAAAACGTTATGCAGGATTTAACACAAAAAAATAAATTTAAAGCAAGATTTATTCTTGCTTTACTTTTTTTTAAAAAAAATTGGTACAAAATTTGATTATTTTTAACATATTTACTCAGTGAAACTACAAATATTCAAATTTATTTTATTTACAACAAACAAATTTACATTTTTTAACGTATATTTGTACAAACAATTAAAACGAAACTTTGCCTATGATATAATCTCTACCTTCGAAATTGAAAAAAACAAAAACTATGAATACACAAGTTGCTACAGACCAGGTGTTAGTTAAAAATTTCGTTGAGGGAGATTCTTCAAGTTTCGCAACACTCCTCAATAAGTACAAAGACCGAGTTTTTACATACATTGTAATGATTGTAAAAAATGAGGATCTTGCTAATGATATTTTCCAAGATACTTTCATTAAAGTTATGACTTCGCTTCGCAAGAAAAAATACGAAGAACGCGGAAGTTTAATCTCTTGGATTATCCGTATTTCTCATAATTTAATAATAGATCATTATAGAAAAGAAAAACGATTACCCACTGTTTCAAATGAAGATAGCGAATATGATTTATTTAATGATGCGGTATTTTCTGATAAAAACATAGAAGAAATAATTGTTAAAAATCAAATTGAAAGCGATATTCGTAAACTTTTAGACACTCTTCCGTTTGAACAAAAACAAGTTGTTTTATTACGATTATTTGGAGATTTAAGTTTTAAAGAAATTTCAGAATTAACAAATGTGAGCATAAACACTGCTTTAGGAAGAATGCGATACGCCCTAATAAATTTACGCAAAGTTATAGAAGAAAAAAATATTTGCTTAGATGTTTAATTCCAAAAAAGCAAAAACAATTTTTATTTTTCAAGTTCTATACATTTTTCACATCTATACAGATTAAACAAAAATCCGCCTGATTTAAGTCAGACGGGTTAAAAGTTTAATCGAATTTTTCAATAAAATATTTTAAAAACTATTTTACAATTTTATTATTTTTTTTAGTAATTTTGCATTATTAAAAAATTGATGATGAAAAAACTTTGCACATTCTTATTTTTGCTTACATTATCTACACTAAGCATTTACAGTCAAGAATTTAAAGAATTTAGTAGATTTGAAAAAACCTCTACACATAATTTTGGTGCTACGGTAGTAATGAGCAAAAATTATGCTGCAACAAACACTATTTTTAAAACCTCCAATGAAGATTTTACTAATTCAATTTATATCTACAAACAAAATAACGATAACACGTGGTCTGAAATTGATGTGATTTCAAAAAGCGATTCTTTAGGGTTTGGTAAATCAATAGAAATTTCGGAAAATTTTCTATTTGTTGGATCTTTCACAGACTCTACTTCGGGAGAAATATTAATTTACCAAAGAAATAACTCCACTTACGAATACCTTACAACTTTAAAACCCAACAATTCCGGTATCGGAAACCTTTTTGGCTACTCTATAAGTTATGACGAAACAAATTCCAAATTGGCAGTTAGTGCTCCAAAATTTAACAGCAGAGGAGCAGTGTATATTTTTACAAAAAAAGATGATAACTGGACTCAAACTAATATTTTACAAGAAAACGTTACAAATGTTAATTGTTTATGGGGTTTTGACATCAAATTAATAAACAACCAACTATTAGTAGGAGCACCCGACGAAAAATATGTTGATGATTCAAACGGAAGAGCATATTTTTACGAGCTTAATAACACCACTTGGCAACTTAAAAAAGAGTTATTACCCGACGAACACCAAAATTATCAAAAATTTGGATATTCCGTTGATTTTAATTCAACAAATATTATTGTTTCTGCTCCCGGATTTAACAACAACAGCGGACGGGTTTATATTTATAATAACGATGGAGAATATGTTCAAACACAGTCAATAGGAAATCCCAGCTCAAATTCAGGCGACTATTTTGGTCATAGTATTTCGGTTGATGGAAATTATTTAACGATAGGTAGCATTAACGAACTTATAACCGAAACAGGCTCACAATCAGGGGCTTGCTTTATATATCAAAATTCAACTTCATGGATTAAAATTCAAAAAATATACCCTCAAATTAACCATACAAACGGATTATATTTTGGATATTCAACCTTTATGCGTGATTCATCAGTCATTATTGGAATGCCGGGAAATTCGTTGCAAAAAATTTACATTTATGACTTACCAAAACCATTTATTACTTTACACCCTATAAATAATGACAGCATAGAAAGTACTACTATAGCTCATTTTAGTATAAAAGCAGATGATGCTCAGAATTATATTTGGCAAGCAAGCAGAGATAATGGTTTAACTTTTACAGATTTAGATAAAAATAGCACCTTTTTAGATGTTATATCCGACACCTTATCAATTTATACCGACAATATTCTTAACAATTATTTATTCAGATGTAAAGCTTCAAATCAATATGGTTACTCAATATCAAATTCGGCAAAATTAACAATAGCGTACAACTCTCAAATTTCAAAAATTTATCCAAATCCCAATACAGGAGCTTTCACGCTTGAGTTATTCTGTGAGTTTACGGGTTGGACTGCAACAATTTATGACGCAAGAAAACAAATAATTTTTGAGCAGCAACTTAATAGTAATCAAACATTTATAGATTTAGGAAAATTAAGTCCCGGTGTATATATACTATCTTTAGTAAACGGCAATCAAAAAGAATATCAAAAAATAATTATAAAACAATTTTAGTCGTCTAATAAATCAGGGCGAAGCTCTTCGGTTCGTTTTACGGATTGTTCGAGTTTCCAAATATCAATTTCTTTGGTATTTCCTGAAAGAAGAATTTCGGGCACTTCCCAACCGTTAAAATTAGCGGGACGAGTATAAACCGGTGGAGCTAATAAATTATCCTGAAAAGAATCAGATAATGCCGAAGTTTCATCAGATATTGCCCCGGGAATAAGCCTAACGATACTGTCAATCATAACAGCAGCGGCAAGTTCACCACCGGTTAAAACAAAATCGCCTATAGAAAATTCTTTTGTAATAAGATGTTCTCTAATTCGGTGATCTATACCTTTATAATGTCCGCATAATATTAAAATATTTTTACTAAGAGAAAGTTGATTCGCATTTTTTTGTTTAAACTGTTCACCGTCGGGGCTGGTGTAAATAATTTCATCGTATTTTCTTTCGGAAGTAAGCTTATTAATAGCTTTATAAATAGGTTCAATTATCAATACCATACCGGAACCCCCGCCGTATTGATAATCATCAACTTGTTTATATTTATCGGAAGTAAAATCCCTAATATTATGAACAAAAATTTCCACAATATTGTTTTCTTGGGCCCTTTTTAAAATTGAAACATTAAGCGGACTTTCGAGTATTTCAGGCACAACGGTTAGAATATCTATTCTCATATTTTTTTATTATTTGATATTATTTCAAAGAATAAGCAACAAAAACACCCAAATAATTTCCTACAGCATAGCCAATTAAGGCAATTACAATACCTGAAATAATAATATATTTATTTTTTAACGCGTCTGCAACAACCGGAATAAAAGGCACCGAATAAACAAGAGCTATTGTAGTGATAATAAGAGTGTCTGCATCTACTTTAAATATTTTAGACATCAAAGTATGTAAAATTAAACTACCCAAAACCACAAATAAAGCATATAAAAATATATTTAAAGTTTCAATTTGAAAAAAAGCTCTAAAATCAGCTCTTGAAGCAATAATTAAACTAAAAACGTAAATCAAGTACATACCGGTAGGAAAAGATTTTTTAAGAGTTCTTATTTTGGGCATCAACGAAGCAGCGAGTCCCAAAGTAGTAAGAGCAAGAATTGTAATAACCTCAGACAATTGCTCAAAAAGAGAACCAACAATAACAGACATTCCAACAATAACCAAAGCCAAAAACACTCCAATAATTACATGCAAAAAATTTTGCTTGTTAAAAAATTTTGAATAATCGTTGTAATCGCTAATATTATCCTGAAAAACCTCAAGCTTTTCTTTATCTTTAAAAGAAAATTTAGGCAAAAAAAGTTCAAAAGTTTTTTTGCCAACAGTTATAAAAAAGAGTAAAAAGATTGAACTAATAACTAAATCAGAAGTATTTGTAATAATATAAATTTCATCAGAAACATCTAACGCTGCACTTAAAGCAGCTAAATTTGGCGTTCCGCCGGAATAAACACCCACAAGCATGCCCGAAATTTTCCAAATTTCATCAATTTTTCCGTTAAAAATAAAAAAACCGATGTACACAACAATAATAACCGAAATCAAACCTAAAAAAAGCGAAATAAAAGTAGATTTGGCTAATTGAATCCATTTTTTAATTTCCGAAGAAAATAAAACTAAAGGAATTGCAATAGCAATTACAATCCCGGAAAATTGTTCCTGAAAAGCTTCGTATCCAGCCGGAATAACACCAATATTTCCGACTAAAAGACCTATTGCATAACTAATTACAACGGCACCTATTTTATCAATCGTTTTATTAATTAAGGTCAACCATACAATAACAGCCGGCACACCTAAATAAAATAGTATAAGAAAAATATAAATCATATATTACAACAGATAAAATGCTTTAAACAAAATAATAACATAAAGTTTTTAGTTTTTTAACTTTTAAAACACAAAGAAATCTGCTTTCTTTGTAAGGTGTACAAAAATAGATATTTTTTTTATATTTTTAAACAACAAATAAAATTAATAAATGAAAAGCTTAATAATTTTTATTATTTTAACAGGAAGCGTCACAAGTATTTTTTCTCAAATTGATTTTTACGAACACCCTGATACAACAGCAAACTATAATACCGATAATTTATATAAACCACTTTATGGAGGCGATTTTTCACTACAATTAGGCACTTTTACAAACATTTCGCTTTCTCCAAAAATAGCTTTCCCAATAGGCAACAATGCAATAATTGGTTTAGGAGGTGATTTTATTTACACTTCATATTTTAAGCAACAAAATATATTATACGGAGGAAATGTTTTCGGGCAAATTTTTCCGGTTAAATTTTTAATTTTGCACACCGAAGCACAAATGCTAAATTTACCCGATTATTCATTAATTAACCCGGTTAGAATTTGGGATTTAGGACTATATGTTGGTGGCGGGCTAAAAGTTATGCTTGGAACAAAATCATACATGGCATATCTATTTTTGGTTAATTTAAACTACTCTGCATCGTCTCCTTTTTCAAATCCCACTTTTAGAGTTTCATTTTATTTCTAAAAATAGCCAACATTATTACAAAACTTTATATTTTTGCAAAAATTAAAAAAAAATAAAAAATGAAAAGATTAGGATTAATTCTATTCGCTTTAATAATCGGACAAATTGTGTTTTCACAACAAATTCTACTTACGATTAATGGTAACGATGTTACAAAAGAAGAATTTGAACGTATTTATTTAAAAAACAATAATCAACCAAATTCAACCGACCAAGATATTGACGAATATTTAGATTTATTTATCAACTTTAAATTAAAAGTTGCAGAAGCAGAAAATCTTGGATACGATACAACAACAGCTTTTTTAAACGAGTTTAATCAATATTTTTCTCAATTATCCGAGCCATTTTTTGTAGATACAGTATATCAAAATCAGCTATTACATCAAGCATACAATAGATTAAAAAAGGAAGTGAGAGTAAGCTACATAATAATAAAATCAGAACCAACTCAAGACACAATCGAAGCATATAACAAAGCAATGCTGGCATACAACAGAATAAAAAACGGCGAAAATTTTATTGATGTTGCTCTTGATGTTTCAGAATCATCGAGCGTACAAAAAGACAAAGGCGACGGTTGGTATAACAAAGTTTTTATGATGCCCTATAATTTAGAAAATTTTGCCTTTGAAGGAAATATTGGCGATGTTTCTAAACCATTATTTGCAAATTATGCTTATTTTATTCTAAAAATAACAGATATTAGAACCGTCCCCAAAAGAGTAAGAGCCTCGCACATATATATTAGTTTACCTATAAATGCTCCCGAAATAGACAGTTTAACTGCAATGAAAAAAATTGATTCTATAAAAACAGCATTCAAAAACGGACAAACCTTTAGCCAAGTTGCAAGCCAATTTTCTGACGACACCTACTCAAGTTCACACGGAGGAGACATTGGTTGGTTTTCTACCGGCAGAATGTTACGCGAATTTGAAACAGCAACCTTTAATATTAAAAACATTGGCGATTCTGTTGGTCCAATTAGAACCGCTGTTGGGTTTCATTTTATTCAACTAACCGACATTGAACAAGTAGGGTCTTTTAACGAAGAAAAAGACGACTTAAATTCAAGCATATCGAATAATGAAAGATCAATGATGCTCCAAAATAGAGTTTATCAAAATTTAATGAAAGAGTATAATTATCAATTTACCGGAAACATGAACGATTTTTACACAGGTGTTGATAGTACTATTTTTCAAGGAACATGGACGATGGATAATTTTTATTATAACAACAATGTTCTTTTTAAATTTTCTGATCAAGAAGTAACTTATTCAGATTTTGCAAAATATTTATCCGAAAATCAACGAATAAGCAACAATGCAAACTTAATACAATTCATTGACGATAAATTTATTGAATTTAGAAATGAAATTATAAAAAACTACGAAATAACACAACTCCCCAATAAAAATACCGGATTTAAATATTTAATGCAAGAATACCACGATGGACTTTTATTATTTGACATCACCAACAACATGGTTTGGGATAAAGCAGTTAAAGATACCGTTGGTTTACGAAACTATTTTGTTCAAAACAGAAACAAGTATTCTCAAAAAATAAACATCGTTGTATATTCTTTTTCAACAGATAAGCTATTTGCAAAAACAGTTAAAAAAATCAGCAAAATATCAAATCAAACCGATGCTTTAAATAATATTATTAAAATTGCAGAAAAAACAGGAACTTCAGATATGTCAGGAGTTTTTAAGCAAGGCGACAATGTAACTGCCGATTTTGTGATTTCGAAAATGCAAAACAATTTAATATCTAATAATCAAATAGTTGTTGTAGATGATGTTAATAAAAAAATAATAATCTTAAAAGATAACTTAACTTATGTAAAAGGTTTAGTAACTGCCGATTATCAAGATGTATTAGAAAAAAAATGGATAGCAGAGCTGCGAACAAAATATTCAGTTGAAATAAATCAAGCAGTTTTAAATGACATAAAATCAAATAATTAAACAAAAATACAAAGCTTCTGCTTAAACAATAAAAAAATCTAATTGCATTTAATTTTATCAATTTGCAATTAGATTTTTATCACTTTTTTACAATTTATAATATAAAGAACAAAAAAATGACAAAATTTTTAAAAATACTTTCATGTTTTTTCGTATTTGCTTTTTTAGCAGCATGCTCAAACAATGTTGCCGAAGCTGATAATACAAAAGAGCCGGTTGTAAAAGTATTTGACCAATACCTATACTCTTCTGATATTACGGGAATAATTCCTCAAGGAGCATCAATAACCGACAGCATAAATATTGCACAAACATACATTAACAATTGGATACAAGATCAAATAATGTTGCATTATGCCGATGATTATTTAACAAATCAACTTGATGAAATTGATCAAAAAACCACAGATTTTAAAAATTCACTTTTAATCCACAAATTTAAAGAAGAATTGGTGAATTTTAACGCCGATTCCATAGTAACTACGGAACAAATTTCTAAATATTATAACACTCATCAAAACGAATTTAAACTTTCGGGAGCAATAATAAAAGGTTTTTTAGTAATGATACCAATAAATGCAGCAGACCTTAATAACTTTAAAAATTTACTTAAACAATCAGACGAAAACGATATTGATGAAATATTAAGTTTTTGCAACTCCTCGTCTGGCTTTTTTGAAGATTTTACTCATAACTGGTCTGATTTCTCTGAAAAAATAATGAAAATACCGTATGCTGTTACTGACGAAAATTATTTTTTGAACACCAATAAATATGCAGAAACAACAGATGACAACTTTTTTTACTTTCTTTACATTAGTAATTATGTTTCAAAAAGCGAAATTGCCCCTTTAGAATATGTAAGCACTAATATAAAACAAATTATAATACAAACACAAACTAACAATATAATTAATCAATTTAAGCAAGAAAAATACGACGAAGCAGTACAACAAGGCGACATAATTTTTTACAACTAAAACAAAAAAAAATGCACAAACTAATTTTTATTTTAATTACTTTTATAAGTGTTCAAACATTTGCTCAAAACGACACAATAATAATAGATCAAATTGTTGCAAGAGTTGGAGACGAAATAATCCTTCAGTCAGATGTAGAAGGCACATACCAACAATGGCTGTCAATGGGTAATTATGCCAACCAAAAAGCAAAATGCAACATTTTTGAAGATTTATTAATCCAAAGCTTACTTTTAAATCAGGCAAAATTAGACAGTATTGTTGTAACTGATGCCGAATTAGACATGCAAGCTGATGCAAGAATAAACATGTTTTTAAGCCAATTTGGCTCCGAACAAGAAATGGAAAACTATCTGAATAAATCCATGCACGATATAAGAGAAGGCATGAAAAAATCTTTAAAAAAACAACTTATTGCCGACCAAGAAAAGAGTTTAATAATCGGAGACATTACGGTAACTCCCGCTGATATAGCAATATATTATGCAAGTTTACCATCAGACAGTTTGCCTCTTGTTGATGTTACATACGAAATAAGGCAAATAGTAATATATCCTAAACTTACAGCTACACAAGAACAAGTTACAATTGATATTTTAAATGAACACAGAGACAAAATTATAAACGGAACACGACAATTTGCCTCAATGGCAAGAATGTATTCCAAAGACCCCGGATCGGCAGCTAATGGAGGTGAGCTTGGATTTAAAAACCGAAATGAATTTGATCCGGATTTTGCAGCAGTAGCTTTTAGCCTCGATTCCGGTGAAGTTTCTCAAGTATTTAAAACTCAGTTTGGATTTCACATTGTTCAAATGATTGAAAGACGTGGCGAAAGAGTAAACGTTAGGCATATTCTTTTACGTCCCTATATTCCTGCTGATGTACAACTAAATACAGTAAATTACGCTGATTCTTTAAGAAATTTAGCTCTCGCCGACAGTATATCATTTGCAGAACTTGCAATGTTATATTCCGAAGATGTTAAAACTCAGAATAGTGGCGGACTTTTTTACAATCCCAACACCGAAAGCACAAAATTTAAAATAACCGAACTTCCTACAAACATCAAATACGATGTAATAAACTTAAATCAGGGAGATATTTCAAACCCAATAGTAACAACCGATGATGCAGGGAATACTGTGATAAAATTATATATGATAGAGAAAAAAATTCCTGCACACGTTGCAAATTTACGTAGCGATTACGATCTAATAGCCAAGATGGCCTTAACAGACAAGCAAAACAATATTTTTAACGAATGGGTTGACGACCAATTAAAACAACTCTATATCAGTATTGATGACCAATACAAAAACTGTAACTTTAAATACAACCACTGGATTAAAACTAACTAATAAATATGCTAATTGTACTACTTAAAATATTGGGCGGAATTATTCTTTTAGTTCTGGGAGGAAAATATCTTGTAAAAGGAGGTGTAGAACTCACTAAATATTTCAATATATCAAAACTTGTTGTAGGAATGACTGTAGTTGCCTTAGGTACTTCGGCTCCGGAACTACTTGTTAGCGTTCAGGCTGCATTAAAAGACGCTGCGGCAATTTCGATAGGAAATGTTATTGGGTCGAACATAGCAAATGTGGCTCTGGTTTTAGCTGCAACAATAATAATTTTGCCAATGACAGTAAAAAAACAAACAATAAAACTTGACTGGCCTATTATGGCTGTTGCTTTTATTATGTTGTTTGTTTTTATGTTAGACGGTCAACTAACAAGACTTGAAGGTCTAATTTTTATTGCATCTTTAATTGCATACATTATTATAGAAATAAGATATTCATTAAAAGAAAATAAAGATACAGAACCAAGCGAAGAAAAAAAGGAATATTCAATTCCAATAGCTTTATTAGTAATTATTATTTCTTCGGTTGGATTAGCTTATGGAGCAAATATTTTAGTTGATGGAGCCAGTGAATTAGCTCGTTTATTAGAAATAAGCGAACGAGTTATTTCAATATCCATTGTTGCAGTTGGAACAAGTTTACCAGAACTTACGGCTTCAATTGTGGCTGCTTTAAAAAAAGAAACCGATATTTCGGTTGGGAATATTATAGGCTCAAATATTTTAAATATCTTTGCGATTCTTGGAGCAACAGCAATTATTAGCCCCATTTCATTTAATCAATCCGACTTTTTTCTTGACCTAATTTGGATGTCGGCAATAGCAGTATTTCTTTTTATCTCGTTTTTACCATATAATAAACGATTTATTCATAGATTTAAAGGCGTTATTTTACTATCGGTTTATGTAATTTACATGATTTTATTATTTCTTAAATAATTAAACTAAAAAAATCTCTTAAAATCAAACAAACTAAAACACTGATTTTAAAATATTTATAACATAGAATTTAAAATAATCATGATAAAAATAAAAAACATAAACAAATCTTTTGGAAAATTAAACATATTAAAAAATATAAATCTTGAAATTAAAAAAGGACAAGTAGTTACGATAGTAGGGAAAAGTGGAGCAGGGAAAACAACACTTTTGCAAATAATTGGCACACTACTTCGTCAGGATTCAGGCGAAATAAGAATAAACGACGTTTTGCTTAACGACATTAGCGATAAAGAACTTTCAAAATTTAGGAATACCGAAATAGGTTTTATATTTCAATTCCATAATTTATTGCCCGAATTTAATGCGTTGGAAAATGTTTGTATTCCGGCATACATTAATGGAAAAGGAATTCCCGAAACTCAAAAAAGAGCACAAGACCTTCTCAAATTTTTAAACCTACAACACCGCACAACCCATAAACCAAATGAATTATCCGGCGGCGAACAACAACGAGTTGCAGTTGCAAGAGCTTTAATTAATTCTCCAAGTGTTGTGCTTGCTGACGAACCCTCCGGCAATTTAGATACAACTCACAAAACTGAACTTCATAATTTATTTTTCACTCTCAGAGATAAATTTAACCAAACATTTGTTATTGTTACCCACGACGAACAACTTGCAACTATGTCAGACAGAACAATAAGGCTAAAAGACGGTTATATTATTGAAGACACCTTAAATAACAACATAATCAACAAATAAATAACTTTTAAAACAATAACAAATCAGCAACAAATTGTAAAACACAATTTACAGTTAATTTACAATTTATAAAAAAAATATTTTCCCAAAACACCACTTAAAATTGAAAAAAAAATACACCTTGTTTTAAGATAAAAACCGAAAAAAAAATTTGTAAGGCACAATTTTTGACTAATAGTAATAAAAGGTCAAAATGAAAAAAATATTTGTGCTAATTATCCTAATAAACGTTGTATTTGCAGGTTTTTGTCAAAACTCATACCCCGAATTTATCGACAATCAAAACCGAGCCGCTTTTGATTTTTACTCAAAAAACTTAAACAAAGCCAATAATCAAGTTTTTTCACCTTTTTTTGTAAACACAAATTTTTCGATGTTATATCTTGCTACCGGCGGCGGAACTGCACGTCAAGTTGCCGATTTTTCATTTTTTAGCCACGATAAAAATGCTCATTACAACAACATGCAACAATTGCAAAAAGTAATTACCCAAAACAACAGCCTAAATACTAATTTTAAATACTCAATAAATTTATTTATCGAAGACAGTTTAAAAGTTCTTGAAAAATATCAACAAACAATTGAACCATATTTATGCGATACAGCAACAAATATTAACTTTTCAAATCCGCCCGAAATAATAGCAGCAACAATAAATAAAATTATTGAAAATAACACCAACAATTACGTTGAGGGATATCTAAAAGCCGAAGACATACCACAAAAACCAAATATTTTACTAAACTCAACAGCCTATTTTTCAGGATTTTGGGCAATTGATTTTACTAATTTCACAAAAGGGATATTCAAATTAGACAGCTTAGGACGAACTGCCGAAAACCTGCAATATTTAACAGCTTTTGATTATTTTATTTATAGTGAAACTGATGATTATCAAATAATTGAACTCCCTTACGAAGGATTTGAATTTTCCCTCATCATTATACTACCTAAAGAAATTAGAAGCTTACAAACATTTGAAAAACTTTTCAACTACGATGCATATAAAATTTGGAGGCAAAATACCTTAATGAAACAAAAAGTAAGATTAATAATACCGGAATTTCAAATTAATAGTTTTTATTCTATTAAAAATGAAATAGATACAATAATTCCGGCAATATTTACTCCAGGCGGAAATTTTTTGAATCTCATAAAAAAGATAGTATTTGTAAATGGAATATACCACTATTGTGATTTTTCAGTAAAAAAAGAAGACAACAATTTATCAGAAATTTATAATATAAATTACGACCAAGAAAAACAAACAAATAATTCTCAAATATTTAATGCAAATCACCCTTTTATATTTTTAGTAACAAACATTAAAACACAAGC
>JAFGXO010000200.1 GCA_016936595.1 Bacteroidales bacterium
CAGGTTTAACAGAAAGCATTTCAATATAGGATTAAAATTTAAAAGATTATTAGAGTATTCAATAAATACTAAACCTTATATTTACAGGGATATAATTAGTCAACTTGAAATGTCTTAATATGCAAAAATATTTTAAACAATGATTTGTCCGTTTCAAAACGTTTTTTGTCTGATTTAAGTTTTTTGAATTTTCTAAAAACATTAAAAAAGAGTAATTTTGGCTAATGAATAATTTTAAAACAAATACTCGAACGCTTTTTAAAATGGCGATGCAAACTTCGCCGGTAATTGCAATATTATCAATTTCGCCAATTTTCATTATCAGAACGTTACAATTGTTGATATTTCCAAAGGCAGTTTTAATGATAACTTTTGTCGTTTTTTTTATTTGGTGTATCAATATTTTTACTATCAAATTATTAGAAAATTACAAATTATTTAAAAATAAACGATTTGTAAATTATTTTTTCAGTTATATTTTCACTGCTTTCTTTTTTGTAATTCTTTTTGTTTTTTTTCGGTACTTTTTTTCCAAAATTGGCAGTATCCCAAATGTTAAACCTATACATTCGCCTTTGGCAGCGGTTATTATGGTTTTTTCTATCAATACTGTAATTTTTATTCTTATTAATTTGGTAATGCTAAAAGAAAAAAAAGCAAAAGTTGAAATAGAAAATACTCAACTCAAAATGAAAACCGGAGAAGCACAAAATCAATTATTGAAACAACAAATTCACCCGCATTTTTTATTTAATTCGCTAAATACGCTTAAATCGCTGATAAAAAAATCGCCTGAACTTGCTGAAGATTACTTAATTAAATTATCCGATTTTTTACGCATTTCGGTTACTTCAAACACCAATAATTTATTGAAAATAAAAGACGAACTGAAAATTTGTGATGATTATTTACAAATGCAAAAAATACGTTTCGGAAATGCTTTGAAATTTAGTTTTGATATTCCCGAAAATATTTACAATAGTGGTTTTTTACCTGTATTTTCAATTCAATTATTAATAGAAAATGCTATTAAACACAATATTTTAACAGAAGAAAAACCTTTGCAAATTACCATTTCATACAACAATGACAGAATTATTGTTACAAATAATTTCCAGCCCAAAAACAATAACGAAACTGTTTCGGGTATCGGATTGACAAATTTAGCGGAACGTTACAAACTGATTTCCAGCGATGATATTATTATTCATACAGATAACAACTTTTTTACAGTAAGTATAAAAATTTTGAAAAATGAAAATAGTAATAATTGAAGATGAGCAGTTTACAGTCGATGACCTTTCTGAAACATTGCAAAAAATTGATGAAAATATTACAATTTCGGCTATCCTAAAATCTGTAAAAGAAGCAATTGCATATTTTGAAAATAACGAGAAACCTGATTTAATTTTTTGCGATATTCAATTAGGTGACGGATTAAGTTTTGATATTTTCAAAAAAATACGAATTTCTACACCTATAATTTTTTGCACCGCTTTTGATGAATATGCCTTACAGGCATTTAAAACAAACGGAATTGATTATATTTTAAAACCGTTTTCAAAAAAAACATTAGAAGAATCGTTATCAAAATTCAATACTTTAAAAAACGTTTTTTCAAAAGATACCGCTTTTTACGAAACAATAACTAATCTGTTGGAAAACAAAAATAAATCGAAACAAACGTCAATTTTAGTTTATCAAAAAGATAATATTATTCCAATAAAAATAGATAAAATTTCTTTGTTTTTCATTAAAAATGAAATTACACATTTGCAAACGTTTACCAACGAAAAATATACGATAAATAAATCACTTGACGATTTGGAAATAATCGCTGGTAAAGATTTTTTCAGAGTGAATCGGCAATTTCTTGTAAACAGAAAAGCAATAAAAACCGCTTCGCAATATTTTTCCCGCAAACTTTTGGTTAATTTAACCGTTCCTTTCAACGAACAAATAATTATCAGTAAAGAAAAATCAACTGCGTTTATTGATTGGCTTTCCGTAAATTAAAAAATTCCCGAAAACTTCACCCTCCATTTTGTCCGTTTCAACCTGTTTTCGCTTTTAACTGCAATATACTTAGCGTAAATTTGTATCATTAAAATAATTAAAAAGTGAAAATTATGAAAACTTTATTTATTCAAATTATTCTTCTGATTTTTTCATTTTCAGTTTACTCGCAAAGCATTAAAATAGACGGCAATTATCGGTTAGACGGTGGCAATGGAGAATTGAAAATTTATTTACAAAACAGTAAATATTACGGTAAAATAATAAAAAACGACAAAGGCGAAAATGTTAAAAATGGTCATATACTGTTGAATGATTTTATTTATAATTCAAAAAAAAATATTTATACAGGAACTGTTAATTCACCAAAAGGTGTAACTGCTAATGGAGAACTGGAAGTAATTGATAATAAAACGATAAAACTTACAGTTCAAAGATTTTTAACAACCAAATCTTTTATTTTAGAAAAAATCTAAAAAATGAAAAATTTAATATTAAATATCACGGTTTTTGTTGTATTTGTTGGATTTGCAAATGCTCAAACGGTATTGAATTTCAACAGTCTTGATTCGCTTTTGAATTATGCTGAACTCAATAGTATATCAATAAAAACGGGTGAGCAGCAAACACTTTTAGCAAAATGGCAAAAAATTTCGGCAACATCGAATATTGTAAATCTTAGAAATCAGGTTTCAGCCACTTTTAACAATAATTTGAATTTGCCTGTAACATATTTGCCAGCAGAAGTATTTGGCGGAGTTCCCGGAACTTACAAAGAAGTTACAATGGGACAGCAATTTGTAGGAACGCTATCTGTTTCCCCACAAATTGATATTATAAA
>JAFGXO010000201.1 GCA_016936595.1 Bacteroidales bacterium
AACGCCAAAAAGAAAAAGCACATCTACAGCAGTTGCTAAAAGAAAAACAGCAACGCCAAAAAGAAAAAGCACATCTACAGCAGTTGCAAAGAGATAAACAGCAGCTCCAAAAAGAAAAATAAACAGAATAAAATAAAATAAATAAAAAACAAAAATTCTTATAAAATGGAAAACTTAAACGAAAATGAAATTGTTTTGTTAGGCTTAAATAATGCTGACGTAAACACAGATGAAGACGTTATTATTGTTGAAGATACTGAAGTTGAAGAAGCAGTAATTAACGGAGTAAAAAGAAAAATTGTTAGAAAACCCAAAGACAACAAAGTGAAAATAGAAATGGGTGCAAATAACAAAAGAACTCAAGTTCTTGAGAGAATCGGACAATTGTCAAAAGAAAAACAAAACGGTTTAATCAAAGGACAATTTCAAATATCTGACAAAGTTTTATATTCATTAATGACACTTTCCGAAATGAAAGACGGCGCATTAATTAAAACTGACGGTGGTACAAGTAAAGGTGTTCGTAATATTTCAAATGGGAAATATTCACATGACTTTTTGTTACAAGCGATACAACTTGTTTACGATGAAACAGACGCAAACGGTACTTTTGATGCTGACTTACCGCCCGAAATTTTGAACGGTGAAATTGCAATTTTGAGCAACGGAAAAACATTAATTGAAGATTTGCCGGTTATTTCTTTCGCATCTGTTAACGGCTACCCTATTGATAAAAAATTTAACGAGTATAGACTCGATAATCCAAAATGGTTTAAAGCTGATACAGATATAAAAGCAAATTTGAGTTTATCCGCTGCACTCACAGACGGTCATGTTAAAATATTGTTAATCGGTTCAGAAATCAGACCATTATAAAAAAAACCTAACTTAAAGGAGTTTGAAACCTCCTTTAGGTTCTAAAAAAAAAATTATGAGCAACATAATACAAACTACAAGAACATACACTAAAAGCGAATTAGAAACAGGCATTAACCTTGATTTTATATCGAATGCAAAAACATTAAAAGGTATTCAAATAATTAATCCAGAGGGAAATGTACCTATTTATCAAAGTGCAACTATTAGCGTAAAAGTTGAAAGAGGCATATATTTAGAAGACACAACATTAATATGTATGTTACAGGCTTCTACAGATGTGCCGCCTAATCAAAGATATTTCACATTAGCAGGCAGAATAGAAACGCCATCAAAAAAATGTTTCATTCAAGTAAAACAGCCTACAACGGAAGCCGATTTTATAATTTCATTTTTATTAGAAGATTAATATGTTAGAGATTTTTGGGAAAACAATACAACCCGGTAAAGCACAAAATTTTGAGTATAAAGTTTTGTGCGATACATTTGTGAAAAGTGTTTATATATCGCCATTTACGCAAATTTCATTTGTAAATATAACAACAAATGAAATAATTGTAAATGCTTTTAAGTTTCACGAAAGTTACAGAGGTGTAAATTGGATAATTTCAAAAGCTCCCGATAAAAGAGGTTTAAAAATCAATAAAGAGTTTAAAAAGGGTGATATTTTACGATTTAAAATTGAGACTTTTAGAAGTGCCGAAAATAAAACGCAAATACTATTTATAACGTAATGACTGAATTAGATTACATAATAGAAGACTTAAAAAAAGCTAATATAAAAAACTATTCAATTGAGAAAAAACATTTTAATTTTCCAAATGTTCCGAACGTTATAAACGCATCGAATAGTATTATATATGTTATATATGTAAAAGCCAACACTAATAATGGCATATTAGTTTCATACGATTTTAACGCCAATATCATCGCAAACGAAATAAACGAAAGTATATTTAAATTTGTAAATGATATTTTATTAACAAATATAGCAGAAATAAAAATTATAAAAGTAAACTATATTAAAAACCCCAAAATAAAACAAGATGCAAAATAACAATATAGATTTAAATTCGTTTTTTTCGAGGCTTAAATATTCTGAATACTGGGAAATTTCAGACCCAATTTTTAAGAATGTAATTGCAAGAAAAACAGATTTTGAAAATATACAAGACGCAATTGAAAGTTTAGAAAACTTTGCAGGTCAGCAAGTCGAAATAAAAGCAGGGAAAATAGACAAAAACGGCAACCTTGCCAATAATTCAACTCGAATAAAATTTTTTATTCCTAACAAACAATCAAATCAAACTGAAATAACTATTGTAGGTAATAATCAACAAAACAATCAAGAAAATGAGTTTTCATATTCGTTAGGTGGTGTAGAAACGCCGATTAACGTTAATAACTTAGCAACAACATTAAAAGGTATTGAAGAACGTTTAGAAGCAAAATTTTTAAAAGAAAAATACGAAACTGAATATTATTTCAGATTTCAAGATTTAGAACGTAGAGAAAAAGAATTAAGAGCAAACGAAAAGGAAATTGCACAATTAAAAGAAAAATACGAAGAAAAATTAAACGCAGTAATTCCACAAAGTAAAGATTTAGGAAAAAAGATTTTAGACGGTTTGTTATTTGGTATTTTAGGAAATGAAAAGCCACAAAAACCGCTAAATAACACGCCACAAATTGAAAAAAAAGAAACAAAAGCCGTTGAATTTACAATTAAAAATTCTGATGAAAACACAAAAAAAAATGATATTCCAGAAAACAAAATTGAAAAACTTAGACAATATTTTGAAGAATTAGACGAAAAAGAACAAAACGAATTTTTAAATGATTTTTTTGAAGAAGTAGAAGAAGAAGATAACAAAACAAACGAAGTTGAAGAAAGCCCAGAAACAACAAATCTTAATCAATAAAACTTTATAAAATGACAGCAAAACAAAAATTATGTAATATTTTAGGAGACCGAGTAAATGGTTGGAAAAAAAACAATTGTGAAGATAAAATAACAGAGCTATTATCCTTTAACAGTTTTAATTTAAATTATCAAACTAGTATTAATATTGATGAAAACACACAACAAATAAATGTTTTTTATGAACTACCCGGGTTAATAGACGTAACAAATTTAGTTGCAATTTTTACAGTTGATTTAGGTAATATAGTTTCAGTAAATAATATTGAACAACTAAGCGAAGTAACACAAAATGACTTTACAAATCCGGTTATCTATACCATTTCTAATGGTATTATTAAAACATATTGGACTGTTATATTTCATAACGGAATTTAAATTTTAAACTCATGGAATACAGAATAGAATTAAAAATTGAAGCTAATAACGAAACGGAATTAGCCGAAAAATTACAGGCTTTTACAGATATAAACGAAATTTTAGAACATAAAGATTTTGTTAATGTTATAGAAATTATAAAAGAAAAACCCGTAATTGTGCAACTTGTGAAAGAAATTGAAAAAGAATTAAACGGCAAAGAAATGAATGAAATTTCAATTTTAGACGGTGGTAAAATTGTGATGAAAATCATAAAAAAATTAAAAGATTATGAAAACAACGAAGAGTCTAACAATGCCTTATGAAAGTGCAATTAAGTACGGTTTTATATTAATTATTGTAATTATTGGCGTTATTATTTTTTCTAAAATAATTAATGCAATTTCAAAAAGTGCAGACCAAAGAGCAGCTAAAAAGGAAGTGATAAATAGTGATTTAAGTTATGATAAAATAAGATATACTTCATTTGCAAAATCATTATATCAAGCCATGAACGGTTGGGGCACTGACCAAGATACAGTAGAACGGATAATTAAACTTTTACTTACAAAATCAGATTATTATTATTTAGAAAGTATTTATGAGGATAAAGACGGCACATTAACAGAACGATTAATTTATGAACTTGAAGACAATAAAAAAGCCCAACAAAGTGTTTATGCACATTTAGCATCTATAGGAGTATATTTATAATGAGGTCAACAACAACAAAAATAAAAATTAACAAACAAAACACCGTTATATTTGGCGGTGTTGCTTTATTTATTGTAATTATTGCAATTACTATATTTTTTGTTGTAAAAAAAAGATATTATAAAGTAGATGCCGAGAACGAACAAAAAATAAAACAATTACACCCTAAATTGAGGTTTAAGGCTCGCAAATTTATTTCAAATGCAAAGCGTAAAGGCTACGACTTGCGAATTACAGAAAGTTTAAGAACGTTTGACAGGCAAAACAATTTATATGCTCAAGGCAGAACTACAAGCGGGCAAATTGTAACCAATGCAAAAGCTGGTTCAAGTTTTCATAATTATGGGCTTGCTATTGATGTAGTTGATAGAAAAAACGGTTATAATACAAATTGGGCTGAAATTGGTAAAATAGGCAAAAAAGCCGGTTTTACTTGGGGTGGTGATTGGCAAGGCTTTACAGACCGTCCACACTTTCAAATAGATTTAGGTTATAAAATTTCAGAACTTTTACAGCTTTACAACTCCGGTAAATGGACAAATTATACAAACAC
>JAFGXO010000202.1 GCA_016936595.1 Bacteroidales bacterium
AAAAAAAAAAAACGATACTGCCAAATCTTATTTTATGTTTTAAAATACTTTTTTGATTAAAAATAAGTAAAAGTGGCTAAAATTAAGGTGTTTGTTAAATATGTCGATGGTTGCGATTTTAAAATATTTTTAACCCGAATTATTCACATAATTCGGTAGTTTTAAAGTTAAATATTTAAAGTTCACAAAGTTACATGGAATTTATGTTTTTTGATTAGCCCAAATTTGGGCTATTAAATTTGAATAAAAAATCAACATAACGGCAAAGCCCTCATAAGCACCTTATAAAATTAAATAATATGCGAATAAACTTTTGACTTTCAACTTTATAACGGCGTAGCTCTCATGAGTACCTTAATAAAATAATAATATACGAATAAACTTTCAACTTCACATTATTTATGAACCGACCAAAGGGAGTTCACGAAGTAATAATGTGGGTTAAGTTTATTTTTTCTATTAGCTTAGTTTATTTTGTGTTGATAGTGTTTTTTTATTAATTTTGTTTGTGTTGTTGATTTTATGCACTTTTGAGAGGTATGATAAAAATTTCACATTAAATATTCTTTCTTTACTGCAATGGTTGATGTGTATGGGGATTTTATGAATTAGATTTCTGAATAAATAATAAAAAATACTGTTCTTTTGAACATTGATAGAAAAAAAGTAACATTCTAAAACACTTTTTTAAAATTTAAAGCTATAACTTATTGACGGAATTATTGGGAAAAGGGTGTATTTGTACATTTTTTCAGTTTCAGAATTGTTTTCATAATCTGTTTTTAATATGTAATATGAAGCGTTTTTTCTATTATAAACATTGTAAATATCTATTGACCAAGTTCTCATTCTACTTTTTCTTTTTTCTTTTGTAAATCTTAAAGAAATATCTAATTTATGAAAATCAGTCATTCTTCCGTTGTTTTTGGTATCACTTAAATAAATGTTGCCATAAATCCCTCCTAAATTATATTTTTGATTTATAATAGTATAAGGAAATCCGGTTCCGTATTCCCATATTGCTGCAAATGAGATTGTTTTTGTAATTGAATAAGCTCCAACAATAGATATACTATGCGGTCTGTCATATTCAAAAGTGTAAGCCATACCATTGTTTATATCCTCGAAAGTTCTAGTTGTTTTTGAGTAAGTATATGAAATCCAGCCATTTAGTTTTCCGGATTGTTTTTGAATAAGTACTTCAATACCAAATGATTTTCCTTTTCCGCCAACCGTTAAATTTTCCATGTAATTCTGATTTGGACTGAATAAAGATGAAGGAGTTTTAAGTGTTGTTAGATTAGATAGTTTTTTGTAGTATAGTTCTGCTGATATAAAAAATGTTTTGTTAAAAGGTTTTTTCACGCCCAAAGAATATTGTTCTGATAAAGAAGGTATTTCTGAGCTTGTTGCCGCCAACCATAATTTAAGTGGCATTCCTGATGATAAAAAAGTTAACATATGAATGTTTTGTTTCATTTTGCAATATGAAGCAGAAATAATTGTTTTTTGTATTCTGTATGAAAGGTTAATTCTAGGTTCTAACGAAACAAAGGGCTTTTTTTCTATTATAAAACTGCTGAATCTTACTCCAATGTTGGCATCAAAGTCACTAATGATAATTTTGTTTTCAATATAGTAGCTTAATTCGTAGCCTATTTTGTTTACAGCGTTAAAAGTAGTGTCAAATGTTGTTTTATTGCTATCTGTAATAATTACATGGTTTTGTCCTGGACTAAAATTATGATAAACAATGTCAGTTCCTGTTCTAAGTTTGTAATTACTGTTTACAAAGTACTGAAAATCAGTGTTTAATCTTATGTCTTTTATTCCTGAATAAAATGATACTTGGTTATTTGCAATAATTTTATTATTGTCTAATTCTGAATAACCTAATAAATTTGAATTTCTATATCTTGTATAGCTAAGAGTTGTATTTGAAAAGAGTTTTGAGCTAAAAATATGATTATATCTTAAAGCAAATAATAGGTTTCCCCATTTAAAATTTTGTGTTGTTTTGGTTTTCACACTAATATTGTTTTTTTCATTTGTAGTAACAAACAATTTATCATCGCCGGAGTAAAAACTAAAAAATAATCTGTTGTTTTCATTAATTATTTTGTTTAGTTTTAAATTTAAATCGTAGAAATTATATCCGCTTTGAATTTTGTCGTTAAAGAAGTATGTAATTGGGCGAGTTAATAAGTCTAAATTAAACCGTCTGGCAGAAATCATAAAAGAAGATTTTTTTTTCTCAATTGGGCCTTCGATTGAAATTTTAGAAGAAAGTACCCCAACTGAAATATTTTTTTCATAATTGTTTAAATTTCCTTCTTTCATTTTAATGTCAATTACCGATGATAATCGTCCTCCGTATCTTGCTGGAAATCCTCCTTTTATAAGACTTATGTCGTTTATAGCATCAGTATTAAAAACAGAAACAAATCCACCCAGATGATTAACGTAGTAAAGAGGAACATCATCAATTATTATAAGATTTTGATCGTCAGTTCCGCCCCTGACACTTAATGAACTTTTGTTTTCGGCGGATTGAACGCCAGGCATAAGTTTAAACATCTTCATTAGATCATTTTCACCTCCTATTGAAGGCAATATTTGTAATGTTTTTACTGATATTTTATTTGTGCTAATATCTGACGTTTTGTTGTTGTTATTTATTGTAACATCTTCTATTTCAATGTCTTGTGAGATGAGTTTTACTTTTAGATTTGAGTTTTCTTGGCTATTCATTTTAATAACTTTGGTCTGATAGCCTAGTTGACTAAATATAACCATTAATGTATCGCTTTGTTTTGTGGAAATGCTAAAAAAACCATATTCATTACTTATGGTAGAATTATTTGTAGATTGAATAATAATATTTACTCCCGATAAGTTTTCTTCTGTTAAACTATCAATTATCTTCCCACTTAATATTATGTTTTGTCCAGAAGATAGTATTGTGTTGATTAAAATTAGTAGAAGAAATAATATTTGTTTTTTCATCTGTTTGTTTTATATTTTTACATTATTGTCAGATGTTACTTCACGAAAAAATAATCATCTCCTTGTGTGTAAATAATTATTTTTACATGTTCGTTTCATCTTTTTTTAAATAATTATGTGTTGTGGTTTGATATTCTTGCAATGTTATACGGAAATGTCAAAAATAAATATTATTTTTTGTGGCAATAACAATTTTTGATATCTTATTTTTATTTATTTTCTTTAAATTCGGCTCTGGTTTAAATTGACGATGGTATTTCAATTATTTCAAAGTAATGTTTTTCTATGCTTTTAAAGCGTTTCCAACTATCTAAGTC
>JAFGXO010000203.1 GCA_016936595.1 Bacteroidales bacterium
AAAAAAATCTTTTGTTGTTGGTGCATCTTTGTTATAATCAATACTTGTTGCGTAAATATCAGTTATTTTTTGATAAAATTCACGTTTGCTTAACCGAATTTCTCTGATTTCTTCGAGTAAATGCTCAAAATAATTTTTATCAATAAATGAACCGTTTTCCATTCTTTTGCGGTCAAGCACGTAACCTTTTATTGCATATTCTTTAACAACTTGGGTTGCCCATTGTCTGAATTGGGTTGCTCGAACGGAATTAACTCTGTATCCCACCGAAATTATTGCATCAAGATTGTAAAAATCTATATCACGGTTTACTTCTCTTGTTCCTTTTGTTTGAACTATTCTAAATTTTCGAATAGTTCGTTCTTCCTGAATTTCACCACTTTTGTATATTTCTTTTAGATGATAATTAATAGTATTTACTTCTACATCAAATAATTCTGACATTAATTTCTGACTAAGCCAAATGGTTTCATCTACGTATCTAACTTCAATTGAAGATTGTTTACTCTGATTTGTGAAAATCAAAAATTCAGCGGTGCTATTTCTTATTTGAAGTTTTTTATTTCTTTTATACATAGTCTATCTTGTTAGTATTCAAGAATATAATGGTCTTTTCAATATCATCCGACGTTTCAATTATCTGACCTTGTACTGTTAATTGTTTAACTTCTTCTTTATCTTAACTTAATGCCAATCTTTGATATAAAGTACTTTCAAATTGACGTTTAAGTTCTCTTACACCCCAACTATTATTTATGCTTTCAATTTCGTAAAATTTTCTTTCATCAATATCTTGTATTCTCATTAACAATAAGTAATGCGACCAAGTTAATTGTAAATCAATGTGTTTCATTAGATTTTTACTATTTTGCAATTCCGCAGACACCGTCTGCGGAATTGTAAAAGTAATATATAATTGTCGCATTTGTTCAACATTTCGTTGCGAATACCCTGATTTGTATTTATTTTGCAATCGGTCTGATAATTTTTTAATTACTTGCTTTCCATATTCGGCTCTTATCTCTCCATTTTGTTCTTTTTCAACAATCATTTGCCCAATACTAAAATAAGTATAAACCATATTGTTATTTACAGTTTTGGCAATATTTTGTTTTGCAGTTTCAATTAAATCAACTGCTTTATTAAAAATATTATCACTTATTTTGTCAATTTTATCTAAATCTATTTTTATTTAAAATTTATTCAATTATTTACATTTTCTCAATTCTTTTGTTTCTTGATTTGATAAAATTCATTACACCATTTTTATACACCAAATAATCGTTAACATTAGAAAACGTTGGTTTAGTTTTGAAATTATCGAACGGTAAGTAGAATTTTATTTGCAGGTTCTCATCAACAAGGTCGTCAAGTAGAAAAAACTTGACATAATTTGTAAAACTATCAAACAAATCGAAGAAATTTTTGTATCTAAGTAACGTTTCGAAAAGTGGATTTTCTTGCCTCAAGTAGAATAGTCGGATACATTCCAAAGTCAAATCAAATCTGTCATCAATAAAACTATTAATACCACGAGCCTGATTTATAGTATGTTTTTCGTCAACTCTGTTATTAGGAAATAAAATGTATGCACCAATTGTTGAACCGGTATCAAAAAGTTCGTTTACTTCATTTTGAATTTGTTCGGTTAGCCACTTTTTTCGCTTATGGTTTTTATATGAATGTGTTATTGCATCACTTCCGAAAAAAAATTCTCCAAGTTTTGAATTATGATATAGATAAACTCCTTTTTTATTGTCTGTCAATTCAAAAAATTTTCCGTTTGGTAAAGGTTTACTCCATAAAAATTTGTGGTATAAACGAAGCGTAGGACTTGTACTATCAGGGTCTCCGCCTTGTGCATCTGTGTAAACATTAAATGTTGTATCAATTATCATTTGTTTTATCGTATTATTATGAATAATTGTTAGTTGCTGTCAATATTTCATTAGCCATATCGTTAAGAATTTGCACAGTTACGGTATCAGATGTTACGCACCAGTGTTTATTTTTAGGCTTCACACACATTAATGATAATAGGAATTTGCTTTTTAAAGAGCGTTATTCTGATAACGTTTTTGAGTTAATCCGATAGCAAATATAATTATATTTTTTTATTTTCAGTATTAGTTCTTGTTGTTTTTTGAGTTTTTGTTGTTAATTTTGTTTTGTTTTTTGAGCTTTTTGCACAGTATAGGCTATACACATAACTATTTTGTTTTTAGAAAACTTTTTCATAATTGTGTTTTTCGATGTCAAATTTTTTTGGTTTATCTTTTTTTGTTCGTTTGTCAAATATTGTAAAAAGATATATTATTTTATGATTGCAAATGTAGCAGAACTTAGGGGCTGTATATTCAGATTTTTCTTCTTTTATTGAAGTTGATATGTTCCGATATTTTGCTTCTATTTATGATAATTGGGGTAAGTTCGTGAGATACAGAGGCTATAATGTGGCGATGTTTGATATTCAGCAGGTTTTGTTCAATTCTCTCAGCCCAACGCAGAGTAGTGTCTTTCCACGAGCATGTTAGACAAAACCGATGTTTGCACGAGTGAAAATGTTACAGGCTTTTATTATCATTTTTCAATTAGTTTTTTGGCAATGGTATATGAATAGTAAATACACTTCCCTTGCCTAATTGGCTTTCCACATCAATTGTTCCATTATGCTTGTTTACAAATTCTTTGCACAATAATAACCCAAAACCTGTGCCTCGTTCGCCATTTGTGCCTTCAAGAGATTTTGTTTCGCCTATCTTAAATAATGATTTTTTGTTTGTTCGTCCATTCCGGTTCCAGTGTCGGTTATTTTAATTATAATTTCGTTATGGTTTTGCTGTGCCGAAATTGTAATTTTTCCGTTTTCGGGGGTATATTTTATAGCGTTACTGACTAAGTTGCGAATAATTGTTTTTAGCATTTCGGCATCGGCTACAATGCTTATTTCGTTCGGAATATCAAGGCTAATAGTTATTTCCTTTTCGTTTGCAGCATGATTAACAAGCGTATATGTTTCATTCGCCAATTCGTGTAGTTTATGTTCTTCCGGATTAAACGGTATTTTATTTTGCTGGCTTCTTGCCCATTGCAAAAGGTTTTCGAGCAACTTAAAGGTATTGTTACCTGCTTCGTTAATAGTCGTTACAAATCGTTTGATTTTATCTTTGTCGTATTTTTCAATATTTTTCATCAATAAATCGGAAAAACCGAGTATGGAATTGAACGGGCTTTTGAGGTCGTGGGCTATAATGTTGAAAAATTTGTCTTTGGTGGCAATGGCTTCTTTGAGTTTAATGGTTTGTTTTTCGATAGTGCGCTCTTGCTTTTTGCGTTCGGTGATGTCTCTTACACAGGCAACTCTGAAATATTCGCCGCTGTATTGGATATTTTGGGCTTCTGTTTCGGCATCAAAAGTAGAGCCGTCTTTTCTAATTATAACAATTTGGTAAGGTTTTGCCAAGTTTTTTGCCATCATTTCTTTCACTTTGGCATGGCAATCGGGGTGAATTACTTTGAATAAATTCATTCCGATAATTTCGTCTCTTTGGTAGCCGATTAACCTGACTGCACTGTGATTGCAATCAATAACTATTCCGTTGTTGTGTATCACAATTCCTTCAAAAGTGAATGCCGAGAGTTTTTTAAACCGGTCTTCGCTTTCTTTCAGGGCTTGTTCGGCTTTTTTGCGCTCGGTGATGTCTCTGGTGATATTCATAATTGCCGGTTGATTATTATAATTAATCATAGTGGCAATAACTTCCACAAATACAGTATGCCCCTGTTTGTGCCTCAGTTTTGTTTCAAAATGGGCAGAGCCTTTTGTTTTTAACTCATCTACTCTTTTTCCGAGTGATTTAAAATCTTCAATTATCTCAACTTCAACGGGCGATGATTGTAAAATCTCTTCTTTGGTAAACCCGATAATATCTGCGGCACTTTGGTTGCAATCAATAAAATGGGATGGTTTACCGTTTTCATCAAATTGGAATACGGCGAGGCTATCCAAATTTGCTTCAAAAAGTGTTTTGAACTTTTCTTCACTTGCTTTTAGGGCTTGTTCTGCTTTTTTGCGGTCGGTGATGTTTCTGCTAATTCCAACTATTCCAATAATTTCTCCATCAGCATTAAAATACGGTGCTTTTACAGTATCTAACAATTCTTTATGTCCATCAGAAAAAGTTACCCACTCTTCGTTGCTTTCGGGTTTACCGATATTCATAACTTCTTTGTCTTTTTCTCTAAAAAAATCCGCCACTTTTTTTGGGAATAAGTCAAAATCTGTTAATCCAACTAAATCTTTGCGTTTTTTGCCGGTAAACAATTCAAATCTGTTGTTACACTCTTGATATACGCCTTCTGAATTTTTGTAGAAAATTAAATCAGAAATTGTGTTGATTACAACTCTTAGTTTTTCCTCGCTTTCTTTTATTTGATTTTGAAATTTTACTTTTTCGGTAATGTCTTCTTTTATGGCAACATAACTTATTGTTTGATTTTGCTCATCAAATATGGGCGCAATTGTAGAATGTTCTATGTATTCATCGCCGTTTTTTGTTTTGTTAATAAATAAGCCTTGCCATGTTTTTCCGACTGTAATGGTGTCCCAAAGTTGTTTGAAAACTTCCGGTTTTGTTTTACCTGATTGTAAAATACGCGGATTTTTCCCCGTTGCTTCTTCTTTTGTGTAGCCCGATAGTTTTGTAAATGCCGGATTAACGTATTCTATTTTAGCCTCTAAATCGGTAATTACCACAGTTGCCGGACTTTGTTCAATAACTGCAGACAACTTTTTATTTTCTTGTTCGGCATTTTTGCGTTCGGTGATGTCTGTTGAAATATTAGCGGTTGCTATTAAATTATTATTGTTATCAAAAACAGGGAACTTACTTGTCAGTACTGTTTTTATTGTGTTATCGGGATAAATAACCTCTTCTTCGCGTACTATTTTTTCGCCTTTTTTTAGTGTTTGTGCCAGGCGATCATCTGCCATATAGCTTTTTATCGGCTCTTTTTGCGATGAAATATTAAATATTTCGGCATCGGTTTTTCCTATCAACTCGTTAACCGATTTTTTGCCTGCCGCTTTTGCAAAACTTTCATTGGTGGCAATTACTCTCTGGTCTAAGTCTTTAATTACGCATATATTCTCTGTGTTTTCTATGATTGCTGATAAGTAACTTTTTTGTATTTCGGCTTTTTTGTGGTCGGTAATATCAATAGCCATCTGAAAATGCACTTCTTTTTGTCCTACCCATTTTATTTTTCTGTCCATTACAAAAAAGTGCTTATCCAAAATAGGGTTGTAGTGTTCCCAAAAATGGGGTTTGTTGGTGTTTTTGATATTATCTATGGGGCAAAACTCGCAAATGTTTGTTTTTTTCATTATTGCTTTGTAGCAAATTTCGCCGGTAATGTCGCGTCCTATTGTTTTATTGAGGTTTTTGTTGGCAAACAATATTTCGTGCGTATCAAAATCTTCTACATAAATATTTTCGGGTATGCTGTCTAATATTGAAAGAAATTGTTTTCGTTCGTTTTCAAGCAGCAAGTTTGTATCTCTGAGTTCATCGTTTGCCACATTTAGTTCTTCATTGGCGAGTTGAAACTCTTCGTTGGTGGCATTAAGTTCGTCGTTTGCATTGTTTAGTTCTGCTACTAAGCTTTCAAAATGACTTATTTTACTCAAATCTATTACGGTACATCGCACCAATTCTTCGTTTATTTGGCTGTCGAAATATACCAAAGCCGAAAGGGTGGCAAAAATTTTTCTGCCGGTACTGTCAATAAAAGTAATATCGCCGTATTCCGTTTTTTTGGTATTCACTATTTCTTTGAAAAACATAGAAAAGTCCTTTTTGGAATTTTCTTCAAGATACGGAAAAATAGAGGTATATTTGAACTGGTGAATGGGTATGTTCAGCATTTGGGCAGCCGCTTTGTTGATGTCTATGATATTACCGGTACGGTTTAAGGTAAAATAAGCAACCGGTGCATTCATGTAGAGTTCTTTGTAGCGTTTTTGTTCGTTTGCAAGTTTTTTTGTGTTTTCTTGTAACTTCAGATTAGCTTCTTGCAACTCCTGATTTTGCATTTCCAACTCAATCTGATGAATATTAAGTTCTTCAACCAATCTATCAATATCATCGTAAAACTGTTCGGGTTTTTCAATGCCTTTTTGTTTTAAGAGCTGCTCGGCTTTCTGTCTTAATTGTTTGTATTTTTTATTCATGCTTGTCAAGTTTCACAAGGTTGTTTATGGCAACTTGTTTTAAAAGTTAGGTTTCAAAGTTAAAATTTTGTTTTTAAATTCCAATGGATTTTGTTTTTAAATTCCATGTTTGATTTTATACCATTTTTTTATTGCATTAAAAGGTGTTTTTACATTTAGTTCTTTTCTAAGGTTACCATGCCTTTTATACAAAATGTAATGGACTAAAAATGTCATTAAATTGTTGTTCATTTGTTCTTAATTCTGATATTCATTTTGTTTTATAGTTCCTGATTTTATTGTGTCGTTTGCTTTTTCAGCTATACCGTTTGTTTTTGGTGTTGCGGGTTTGGTTAGTCGGTGTTCTATATCGTTTTTTTTTGCACACTTGGTCTAATTTGTTCGGCTTTTTGCAGTATTCTCCTTTTTTCGATTTTATGAGTTTATTGGTAAATTCCAGTCTGTTATCTGTCAAAACATGAGTTATTCCAAAAGGGAAGAAATCCAAACAGCGGTTTATAAAATCTTCTGCTTTTTATTGATTTTTTCTTTGACAAAAACACCGTAAACAGCACTGCGTTTTGCACACGGGTTTTGCGGAAAAACGCTTTCAACAATTTCGTCCAAAGCCCACCAAGTTAGCCTCCTAACTTGCACTAAAATAACTTTTTGCAAGTCTGAAAGTGAATAATGTACCGTGTGCGGCTTACTGCTTTTGTCTTCAAATTTTTTTATATTTTTCCACTTGCTTACAGTTGGTTCTGAAATGTTGAATTTTTGGGCAATTTCAGATTTTTTTAAGTTACTGTCGTTTATTTCACTTCTTATGTGTATATTTGTTAAGGCGTTTGAGTGATACGCTTGTTTCATTTTTGTTTATATTTAGTGATATTGCAAATATAAACAAGTTATCATTCATTCGCTTTTTCAGAGGGGGGCTTTCTTCTTATTGGAGTGAGCCGTAGGCGAACGTAAAAAAGAAGAAAGCCCCCCTGAAAAAATTAACAACGTGGTGAAACAACACAATTAACGATTTACCCCTTCTTTGCCAAATTTTTTTGAATAATTTGGGTTAAGTATAAAAAAGAAACAATCTTTAATGTTTTTAAAAATAGAATGTAAAGTTTTACTGATTGAATAGAAATGTTGTTTAAGCAACAAAACCGGAGCTACTAAAGTAGTATTACCGGATTGTTTAAATAATGAAATTGAGTCGGCAGATAAAAAGACAATTTTTACAAAAAGGAAGTCTATTTTTTAATAAAACTCCCTGATGTTGAATTGTTTTTTGAAGTTATTTTATAAAAATAAATGCCGGTATTTAAATGACTAATATTGCACTCTGTTTTCAATTTTTCAGTTGTTATAGCATCTACTAAAATACCTTGCGAATTGTAAATATTGATTTTTATTTTGTTATTTGTTTTTTGATTGAAAAAGATTTTTTCATTTGCAGGGTTTGGATACACTTCAAAAGAAATTTCATCAACTTTATCAATAGCAACTTCATTTATAGTAAAAGTATTTTCATCTGCAAATAATGAACCGGCATAAGAATTGTCAACAGCCTGAACGCTCCAAAAATATTCACCGTTTGGTAAATTATGTATAGTCCATGAGGTATTATGTCCTGTGTTTCCGTATTTTGGAACAAATAATTTTCCGGTATTTTCATCAGACATTGAAGTCATAATTGTGTCTCCGGTAGTTGAATTATAAAGGTATAAATTGTATGTAAGTCCGGCACTCGGAGTTTCATTATCATTAGATGCATTCCAAGACAATTCAGCAGAACGTCCGTTTACATTATTAGTTAAATTTGCAGGTGTTTCGGGTATTGTATTTGTTTGGGTAGTTTCATTTAAGTAAATTATTGTATTTCCGTTCCAAGTAGCATTATATCCGCTGATTATAAAATCCAAATTGTTGTCGCCGTCAAAATCTGCACAATCAGTAGCACCCCAAAAAGCCTCTGTGAGGTCAACTGCACTTTCGGTAAAAGTTTCGTCGCCATTGTTTAAATAAATTGTTGATTCAGCTTGTCATGCTAAATTGCATCCAGTTTGTAGAATATCTAAATCACCGTCATTGTCAAAATCACCCCAGTCAATAGTAGAGTATGCTAAGCCTGTAAAGTCTGTTGTCTGGATTGAAAATGTACCGTTACCGTTGTTTTTGTATAATTCACAGATAAATGTCTCATTATCTGATTGTCCTGTAATTATTAAATCGTCATATCCGTCATTATTATAATCGCCCCACCCTGCATTACCGTTGCAAAATTTTGTAAAAGAATTTTCGTCTAACTTAAAAGTTCCGTCGCCATTGTTTGTGTACAGGTTGGCAATATATCCTTGATTATCATCTTGTTCTCCTGATATAAAAATATCAAAATCACCATCATTATCAAAATCTGACCATTTAACGGAAGAACGTGACAGACCGACAAATGGTGTTTGGATTTGTGTAAATGTTTTGTCTCCATTATTTTTGAACAAATGAACACTATTTGTTTGTCCTGTATTTCCACTTAGAAAAATATCTAAAAATCCGTCATTATTAAAATCAACAAATGAGCAACTACCAACGCTTCGCATAGGAAGACTTAATGAATTTTCTTGAAAAGAATTACCGTCAGTATTTTCGTAAAGCATTGAAAATTCATTTCCATCAGTAGTTAATCCCATCATAATAAAATCAATATCTTTGTCATTGTCAAAATTTCCCCAAGCAATATCGCCATAGTATAAAGCAGGAGCCGGAATCATAACTTCAGAAATAGTGTTGTCTCCATTGTTTTGGTATAAAAATAGTTCCTCGCTATTTGAATTATTTACTCCCGAAATGATTAAGTCCATGTTTCCATCAGCGTTAAAATCTGCCCACTCAATCAAACTAAAGTGTAAACCTGTTAATTCAATTTCTGTAGGTGTAAATGTTTGGCTATTAATTGCCGAAAAGGCAAATAAAGAAATTAGAAAAAGTAAGAATTTTGTTTTCATTTTACTAATGTTTTTTGTTTTTTAAAAATGTTTTTTTAGAAAGAGCCAAATTTATAAACAATTAGGCTCTATTCCAAAAGTTATTCTTTAATTATTTTATAAGTTTTTTCAGTCTCATCAGTTTTGATATTCAAGAAATAAATTCCGGTATTTTTATTGCATAAATCAATTTTAATTTGTTTATTGTTTTATATATTAATTTACAACTTATTGTTCTGCCGTTTACATCAGAAAAACTAATGTTTTCAGTTGATTAATCTTTTCTGTCAATAATTATTTTTCCGGTTGTAGGATTTGGATAAATTGAGATTTTTTGTTCTGTATATCTTTTTATACTAACATATTCCCCAACGACAATGTCAAAAGTTCAAGTATTTTCATTTCCAGAGTTATCAGTTATTGTTCAAATAATTGTTGTTGCTCCTTCTGGCAGTTGAGCATTTTCGAGAGTTGAACTTGAGTTAAAATCATTTATGACAGTTGCAATTTCACAATTGTCTGAATAATTAGTCGGGTCAAATTCCGTTTTTTGCACAATATAAAAATTTGCAGCATCAGCAGTTACATTTTGATTGTCTACACAAGAAATTTCCGGCACAGTATTATCTTTTATTGCAACATTAAAAGTAACACAATCTGTATTTTTTGCATCATCTTTTATTGTTTATGTAATTGAGTTTGTTGTTCCTGAAATCAACTCTCCAAGAGTTGGATTTTGAGTCTAAATATGTTTGTGAATTTTCTGTGAGGTTTCAAATGTCATGTTCTGCGTTTTTATTATAATTGTTTTTTTCTGATAGTTCTTTTTCAATCTCTTCAATTGTAGGAAATTCTGATTTGAAATCATCAGGAAGTTCTTTAAATAAATATTCACTTTCGCCAATTGGTTTTCCGATGTCTCGTAAAGCATATTCAACATCATATCTGTCTTTTGTTTTGCATAATAATATTCCTATAGTTGGATTATCTGTTTCATTTTTAAGTAAATAATCAACTGCAGATAAGTAAAAATTTAATTTTCCTGTGTATTTTGGTTTAAACTCTCCTGCTTTAAGCTCAAGCACAACGAAACATCTTAATTTTATATGATAAAACATTTTTTCAAGGTATTGAAATCCTTGCTTTTTTATTTTCATCTCTATACCAGAGTATTGGTCTGTAATTTTTTAGTTTATTCAAATCTTTCTTTTTTTTATTAATAATATCATTTCGTAAGCTAACTATCTTATTATTAACTATTTAATAAAACTTAAACTCTATTGTTTTAGCATGTTATAATAACTATGGATTACATAATTTTTTTGGTATAGGTCTTAAAAAATATCGTTAATATTCTTGATTAAACCTTATTATTTTTCAATATGTTCTGCAATCATTATCTATCATCTGATAATAAATTTTGCACGTTATAATTAATTAAATATCTTTTTTTATTAAATACTGTATTTTTATTGTTTATCTTAAGTGTATGCTTTTATTAAATTTATTGTTTTAACTATTAATAAATTAATAACTTGTACTCATTTTTCCAAATTAATTGTTAGTTATTTGAGTTATACTCCTGAATGGATTTTTGAAAAAATGATTTGAGAAGATATTAGAAAATTATTTTTATGTTTTTTTGTTTGTTGCTCTTAAATGTAATTAACTTGAAAATTAGAATTTTGTGGTTTTTTTGGTTATTTTTGGAAAATATTTTTTAATGGCTACAAATGTTGAAAAATTTAAAGTCTATATTAGTATTTTCATTATTAATTTTTTTCACCTTAGTTTTATCTGCTCAAACTAACGATAAAATAGATAGTTTAGAAAATTTATTAAAAAAAGAGAAAAATTCAATTGTAAAAATTGAAGTTTTAAATTCGCTTTCTTCCGAAATGCTTTCTTTTGATCTCATTAAATCTACCGATTATGCTCAAACTGCCTTAAAATTATCAGAAACAGAAAAAAACGATAAATTAATAGCTCTTTCAAGTCTTTCGATAGGCAACGCATACTATTTCAGAGGAAAACTTGACAGTGCTTTTTTCTTTTTGAATAATTCATTGAAAATTTACAAGCAACAAAATTCAAAAAAAGATATTGCAAAAGTATTTGTTTCAGTCGGAAATTATTATAAAGATAAAAATATGATTGACAGTGCTTTATATTACTTTGAAAATGCTAAAAAAATCGCAGAAGACATTAAAAATCAAGAAATTGTAGCTATTGTTTTGTTAAATTACGGTGCTTTGTATTCAAATAATCTGGCAGATTACTCTGCAGCAGAAGAATATACACTTAAAGCACTTGATATTATTAATAAATTGAAAAATAAAAAGCTTGAAATTCAGGCGTATTATAATTTGGGTATTATCCGCAAAAATATTAACGATGAAATTAAAGCCGAAGAATATTTTTTAACTGCTCTCGACTATTATGTCGAAAATAATTATGAGATGAAGCAACTTAATGTTTATTGGAGTTTGGGTACAATTTTTTACATTGTTGATAACAATGAAAAGGCTAAATTTTATTATAATAAACTTTTGCAGTTGAGTATTAAAAAACAATATAATAATGGAATGGCTGCTGCATATCACAACATTGCTAACATTTTGCAGAATGAAAATAAAATTGATTCAGCGATTTCTTATTTTTTAAATGCCGAAAAAATAAACTTACAGACAGGTAATAAATATTGGCTTTCAAATAATTATTCCGAACTTTCTTATTGTTATTTAGAAAAAAATGATTTTGTGCCTGCTTATAATTATATTAAATTGACTATAGAAATTGACATAAATTTAAAAGACAGCTCGTCTCTTTGTGATAATTATAATTATCTGGCACAGATTTATCTTCGTAATAGTAAGCTTGATAGTGCCGTCTATTTTTTTAACATTAGCAACGAAATTGCTTTTTTATTTGACGAAAAAGAAACAATAAAAGATAATTATAGATTTTTATCTCAAATTTATGAAAAAAAATCGGATTTTAAGAATGCTTTTTATTTTCTAAAGAAATCAAAAGAAATCAGCGACAGTTTAATTTCATTAGAAAAAAAAGAAATTGTTGAAGAACTTGAAATTAAATACAATGTTTCAAAAAAGGATATAGAAATTGAAAAAAATAAATCGGTAATACAAAATCTTGAAAAAGACAATAAAATTAAAGCATTAAGTAATTTTATTTTGACAACATTTATATTGTCTTTAATAATTATTATTGTAATTTTATACAGATTTGTAACAATAAAAAACCGAAGAAAGACCGAAAAACTTGAATACGAAAAAATACTGCTCGAAAAAAATACAGAAATTAAAGAAAATCAATTAAATAAAGCAAAATCCGAGATTAAAAATCAAGCTTTTTTGATTTTGGGAAAAAATAAAATTATATCAGAAATCAGAGAAGAACTATCAGCAATTAAAGATATTCACAGCTCTAATATTTCCACAGAAATTGAAAAAATATCGGAGTTATTATCAACTAGAATTTTAACCGAAGACAACTGGACAAATTTTAAACAAAAATTCAATGACGTTTACCCCCATTTTATCTACAAATTAAATGCAAATTTCGGAAAACTTTCAGCCGGAGAAATTAGATTAGCCTGTCTTATAAAACTGAATATCAACAATAAAGACATCGGCTCGATGCTCGGAATTTCGCCTGAGAGTGTTATTAAATCTAAATATCGCTTTCGCAAAAAAATTAATCTCGCAGATGACAAACAACTTGATGAGTTGATTGCGGAGATTTAAAAATTTATTTGTTTTGTATTTTTTATGCTGTAAAAAAATATAAATTTATGCTGTGTCATATAAAAAATTAAATTTTAGTAAAAGTTTAAGGTATAGCATATAAAATACAATTTTTCAAAAAGTTTATGGTATAGCATATAAAAACCAAATCTCAGCAAAAAAAATAAGCCATAATTACAAAAGTCGAATATTTTCAATATTCCTATACGTCTAAATATGCAACATATTATCAGCTGCTTAAAACTTTGTCCATGTTTTTGTCCACATCATTTTTTAATGAAAATGGTATTGTTTATGTATTCTTGTTGAAATTTTTATTTATTCAAAAACTTAATTTATAAAAAAATGAAAAAAATCTTAACATTTATTGCAATTTGCTTATTTCTAACAAATTTGCAAGCACAACAATCCGAAAATTCTTTGAATTTTGATGGAGTTGATGACTATGTTTCTTTTGGTGATAACGACGGTATGTCTGCTATTACAATTGAAACTTGGATTTTTTATATGGACGATGGTTTGAAATTTATATGCAGTAAAGGTGCAAATCATTTGGAAATTCATACCGTTCCGGGCGGAAATTTACGTTTTATTCCGGCTGATTTAGTTTTTCTTGATGCAATAAATGTTCTTCCCGTAAATCAATGGACTCATATTGCATGTGTTTACGACCCATCTGTTGAACTCGCTAAAATATATATAAACGGTATTGAAGTTCCTGTTGTAAATAATGGTACCAATCCTTTAACAACATCAATAGCCGATAACATAACAAATTTTGAAATTGGCAGACGAACTGATAATTTCTTTTATTTTCAAGGTAATATCGACGAATTTAGAATTTGGAATGTTGCACGAACCGAACAAGAAATTTATGATAATTATAAAAGGTCTATTGATGTTGGTTCGCAAACCGGACTTATTAGTTATTATGACTTTAATCAAGGGATTGCAGGTGGTAATAATACAGGAATTACAAGTTTGACAGATTTAACCGGTAATTTTAACGGAACTTTAAACAATTTTCTTTTAAACGGCTTAATTTCAAATTTTGTTGATAATTTTTCAACCTTAATTCCTGAAGTGATATATAGCGAAGGATTAAATGGAGAAGATATTCCTGATGGTTGGTCGGTTGTTGAAGTTGTAAACACTGATGGAGAAATAACTTTTGTAACTACTTCTTCATATCCAATAGGATTTAATCCTCCGGAAGGAACTCACTTTGCATGCTTCAATTCTTATCATTGTATAGATGGAAGTTCAGTCAGATTGCAACAAATAACGCCTATTTCTACAACTAATTTTAATAATATATCAATAAATTTTGATTGGACAAGAGATAACCAATATTCTGAACCTTATGATGACCTTGTATATATCCAGTGGTCAACAGATGGCATAACATGGAATAACGCCGGAAGTGTAAAACGGTATTATGATTTGGGGGATTTTTGGACAATTCAATCCATAAATTTACCGCCTGAAACTAATAATTTATCAAACTTATATATTGGTTTTTTATTTGTTTCAAGATATGGAAACGACTGCCATTTGGACAATATTGTTGTTAAGGGATATTCTTTATTACCCCAAGCAGGTGATTTAACTTTCTCGACTACCGACTTAGGCTCTCAAATTCGTACTGCAACAGCTAATACTTACGACTTAGGCGAAATAGCTTCTACCGATAACTTAACTTATCTGTCAATTGAAGTTATTGACGATAACATAAACACTGCTTCGGT
>JAFGXO010000034.1 GCA_016936595.1 Bacteroidales bacterium
TACTTTTGAAGCTTCTATTAAAGCGTCTATTGCTTTTTGTTGTTGTCCTTTTAAAGAATAGTAAAAACTATTAGTGAGCAAAATATTACCTTCTAAAAATTTATCCATCAAGAACTTGTTTGATAAATTTTTATAAGCTTTATATATATCACACCTATTATTATTGAAATAATTCAAATTATTATATATATTTGATTCGTCAAATGATTTGAATGAAAAAAATTCAGTATAATTTAAATTATCTGTGTTTATTTTTAAATCGGCCGGAAAATTTTCAATAGAATGATTGTCAAATATTAGACTTGCTGCAAGATGATAAGGTTCAAGATATAAAAAATCCTCCATCGGAATTTCATAAATTTTTCGTTTCCAAACATCAAAATCAATAAGCTCGTTGTTTTTTCTGCCGAGTAATATTGCATGGTATTGCCCTAACCACACATACGAATTTTCAAAAACTGAGTTAAATGTTTTAATTATGCCTAACAAATCTTCTAATCTAAGTTTATGCAGAGGTAAATATTGTGTCATCACACCATCGGTTGTCAGATGTTCGTATATTTCTGAGAAATAATCTTTTGTGTATAAATTTCCTGAGCCTAAAACAGGGTGAGTTGGGTCACATGAAATTAAATCGTATTTTTTTGAGCTTGTTTGTAAATAATGTCTTCCATCTCCCGAAATAATATTTAATCTACTATCATTGTAAACATTATTATTAAAATCAGAATAATAATGTGCATTTTGCACCAATCCGAGCACCAGTTCCACACAATCAATATGTTCAACTTCTGAGTGTTGTGCTATTGCCGAGGTTGTTACACCAATTCCAAATCCAATAATTAATACATTTTTGCAATTTGTTCCCACAAAAAAAGGTAAATGACCAACCATTTTTACTGCTTTTATTGCATCATAATTTGAACCTATTACGGTACTGTTGTTAACATAAGTACTTTTCCCGAAAATACCTTTGTTTGGTTCATTTGTAACTATTATTGTGCCTTCAATTGTTTCTTGATATACCAGAATTTCTTTTTTTTGAAGTTTAATTGATGGAGCTAAAAACCGCAACTCTTTTGTTGAAATTGTAAACAAAATTAACATTGCAGCTATTGCAACAAAAGTTGGTTTTAGTAGTTTAAGTTTTATATTATTTTTTTGTAGAATGAAAATTGCAGAAATCGAAAGTATGCTTAAAATGAGCAAAAAAGCTTTTCCTGCTCCAAGAAAAGGTATAAAAATAAAAGTTGTAATTGCCGGACCCAATACCGAACCTAATGTGTTTATTTGCATAACTTTTCCAATGTTTTTACTAATGTTTTTTGCACCATTAGAATACATATTACAAACAACCGGAAAAGCAAAACCGGAAATAACCGAAGGAGGAAATACAATTAATATAGATGCAAAAAGAGGTAAAATAATTAATCTAATAAACTGATTATCAGTGCTTTGCTTGAAGGGTTGCAGTAATAAATCAGGTAAATCTAACAATATTAATAAACCAACTAAAGAAACGAAAATAAGTAAAAGAATTATTTTAAGAATAATTTTATCGTAGTTTTTTATTTTGTGTTCTTTTTGTTTGTATATCCAACTTCCTGCCGATAATCCAAGTATTACAAAAGAAGTTATAAGTGAAAAAGTATAGCTCGTATTTGTAAAATATGTTTTAAAAATTCGTATCCAAAGTATTTGAAGTGAAAGAATAGAAAACCCAATAAAAAAAGTAGTAATTAAAGCAATAAATCCGGAATTTTCAGATATTGAATTGGTTTTACTGCTAATTTTATATGATTCAGAAAATATTATGTTGTTAAATGATTTTGATAACAGTAAAAATATTGCTAACAAAATATTAATGGTTGCTGCAAAAATTATTGTTTGTTTTTGTCCAATATTACCAATAAGTATAAATCCAGCCAAAAGTCCACCCATTGCACTACCAATAGTTTCGGTTGCGTATATATGTCCAATGTTTTTTGACACATTACTATTATTTGTGGAAATTATTTTATTTACAACAGGAATAATTCCCCCCATTAAAAAAGCCGGAATAAAAAGCAGTAAAAAAGTGGAAATGAATAAAAATATATCAACAATTGTAATATTATGAAATAAATTAGAATATAATGAGGATAAATTATCAATAATTAGATAATTAAAAATACTTAATATTCCAATGCCTCCCAGAATAAAAGATATTATTTTACCTAATTTAGTTTTATTGTTAGCCTTTTTACCAATAAAATTAGCACCAAAACCAAAACCAGCCATAAAAGCCATCAATACAATAGTTGAAGCCACAACTGTAGTCCCAAGTTTTAAGGATAAAAATCTATTCCAACTAATTTCATATATTAAAAATGAAAAACCGGAAAGAAAAGTTATTAATAAAGCTAATGTTTTTTTATTCTTTTTCATATTTTGATACATATAAGTAAAGCAAAAGTATCAAAAAAAAACTTTCTGAAAAATAAATGATTGTTTAGATGCTCTTTTGATAAAAACTAAATTGTATTTTAAACAATTTTTATTTAGTTTTGCATAACTCAACGATTTTGGCATAAGGATTGATTATAGAAAGAAAAAAGTAAATGAGCAAGACAACCGTTTTTCAGGAAAATAAATTATTAGGAGGATTTTCATTAGCAGTACGCGATGATTGGTCTTTTAAAATTAAACGTGTTCATATTACTGAATTTGAGAAAGATGAATACGAGAAAAAATTTGGCGAAGAAATTATTACTTATTCCAATTTTTTTGAGTGGTGGCAAAGTTTATATAAAGAACACAACTCAAAATTTAATAAAAATGACGTTAAATACTAAATTTTTCTTCTTAGCAATTTTTTCTATTTTGCTATTTTCTGCGTGCGAAAGTTCAGATGAACAATTATCTCCTATCGACTTAAACTCCGGTATTTCAAATCCCGATTTTACACCTTTGTACAACGATTATTATTTTGTTAACAATTTTAATTTGGTTAACTCCGGTTCTTTTATTGAAGTTGATATAAATGATTGTTATCTTTTAATACCAAACAAAGATGAATTCTTAGGGCAAGAAGTAGCTCTTGAAAAAATACTTATTAAATCACCTTCAGAACACACAGTTCAAGGTGTAAATTTCCCTCTTGAACTACAATTTATTCATCATGATACTTTGGGTAATTCTGTTAATGTAGCAGTATTTGTTGAAGCTGGAAACGAAAATTCATTTTTTGATGCAATTTTAAATAATATTCCTGCTAAAAATCAATCTGCTAACGTTAACCAAGAAATTGATATTTATTCTCTTTTTCCTCAAAATCCAGATTATTGGCACTATTTGGGCTCAACTACAACAAAACCTTATGTTGACAGTGTAAAATGGTTTGTAATGAAAGAAAAAATTTCGTTGTCTGATGCTCAAATTAAAAAAGTTGTTGATGCAATTGGCACAAACAAAGTTGATATTGTAGAGCTTGGAAATCGCCAAATTATTGAACTATAGATAAATATTTCTGATTTATTGTTGGATAAATTAAATCATACCATATTTGATAGCCTTTGTCGTTTAGATGAAGGCTATCTGATTTAAATATGTCGCCTCTTATTCTATCGCCTTTAAAACTATTGCTCCATACATCTATATAATGTGTGTTCTGGTTTGCAGCGGCAAGATTTTTCAATAAATTATTTGTTAATAACATTGTTTTAAGCATTGAAATTCTTGATGGTGAAGGTTTTACAGAAATAAAATAGACTTCCGTTTGCGGTAATCTGCTGTGAATTTTTTGCTCTAAATAACAAGCACATTCGAAAATTTGTTGGGGGTTTAAAATATATTGATCATTATCTCCTTCATAAATAACAACAATTAATGGTTTATATTTAAAAATAAGTTCATTTGAATAATAAATTAATTCCGGAAAAGTAGAACCCCCAAAACCTCTATTTATAACCGGTAAGTTGCTAAAATCATCTTCCAGATTATTCCATTTTCTAATGCTTGAACTTCCTACAAAAACAATAAGCGAATCTTTTTTTGAAAGCAATAAATCTTTTTCTGAAAATTTATAAATCTCGCTATTAAATCGAGAAATTTTATCTTTACTTAGATAATTAAAAACATTAAAATTTGAAGTGTCGCATAATACAGAATAATCTGATTTTTTTGTGGCATGAACAGTGTTTGTTGTATTAGTATCTGTACAAGATATTATAAAAAGAATAAAAAAAAATAA
>JAFGXO010000204.1 GCA_016936595.1 Bacteroidales bacterium
CTTTGTTTTTGTTTAAATTTTCCATGATGTTTAGATTTTTTATTAAGTTTATGTTATTTGTATTCATTTTTTTAATTATTTCTAACGTGAATGTGTTTATTTCGTTTGTTTTTTCGCACAATTGACAATCAAGGGTAAAAAGTTCATTTTTAAACGCACCAAAAGTTGATTTTTGCACCTAAAAAGCAAATGAAATAAACACAATGATATGTGCATTATATTGTTTTTAACATCATTAAAAAATATTTTAATAGTATAATCACTATATTATCCTTTTCATTTACAGATACTTTATCTGTTTTTGGATAAACTCTTTCATAATAATTTGGGTTTTAAGCCCCATTTGGAGCTTTTTTTTAATGTTTGTTTATATATTCAATTACTTTTGAAAAATATTCATCAGCATATTCATTAGGTTGCAAACTCATTGCATCAGAGAATAGAATATTACCTGTTTTGGGATTAACTACATTTATTGTCAACATATATCTCCAATGTGTAGATGCGTTAGTATTTGGACTGTAATGTATAAAGTAAAAAGAGCCTGTAATTAAATAATCAACCCCAAAAGTATTTGCTGTAGTTGTATATGCTGTGGGAACCTTATCTGATATGTTTTTTTGTAGTGTCTGAGCAAAAATTTGGGAACTAACAATATCAATTACATAGTTTTTTTTATCAATATATTGTTTTAAGTTATTTTCAAGCCAAGTTGCTCCATACAATTCTGTAATGTTTGTATTAGTATTTTGCTCAAATGGCAATACAACAATAGTTTTTTGCGAATATGCAAAACTTCCTACAAAGATGACTAAAAAAGCAATTAATATTTTATTTTTCATGATTATTTTTGTTTTTAAAATTTTTCTTCCCATAATTCAGATAATTTTGCGTCTATTTTGACAGTATATCTTTTGCCATCTCTATAATAAAATAAGTTTACAATAGTAACTTCTTCAAAAACAGTATTGTATTCCGCAATATACTTAACTGTAATAAACTCTGCATTTGATTGTATAGTATGTTGAAATGTTCCTATAAAAAAGTGTCTACCACTATCTGAAAAACTTTCGCTTATTTCAACCCCTCCTTGATAATAAGGGACGGTATTAGATAAATGACTTCCTACCAGTTTTTTCATATCTTCTAACTTCATTTGAGAATATGAATTTGTAATACTAATTGTAAAAATAGCAATTACTAATGAAAATTTAATTATTTGTTTCATTTCTGATAATTTAAAGTTTGTAAAATATTAATTTAAAGTTAGTGTTTATATTTTTTCTGTTATACTTTTATTTTTGTCATGTTGCACATATCGTGAATGTGTTTATTTCGTTTGCTTTTTCGCACAATGTAAATCAAGGATAAAATGTTCGTTTTTCACAGCTACAAAGTCAATTTTTGCACTTTAAAAGCAAATGAAATTAAACACAATGATAGAGCCATTTTTTTATTCATTTTTGTTAAATATAGTTGCAATATTATAATTGATTGCAAAACCATAATATCTACTTTTTATCGATAATACGTCTGTGTTAAAATTTTTTGATAATGCTGGTTTATATTCAAATTCTATAAAGCAAATGTTTTTGAAACTAAAACCAATACCTATAATACCATTAAAGGTAATTTTCTTAAAATCATTGTAAATATCGGTATCCAAAATATATTGACTACCTTGATATTCAATTATACAACTTTTATAGCTTAATAGATAATTTGAACTTAAACCTAAAAATAAAAAAGGATAATAATCTTTTTGAAAATTGGTTAACTTCACAGAAAAATCAAAGTTTAAGTTATTTAATATAATTTTATCACTAATTATCTTTACATCTTCTCCGTTGTAGAATGTTAAATTAATGTTATCAATACAACCATTCTGGAAATAACCTATTTTAGTAGAAAATATAAAAAAATTATTAAATTGTTTTTCTAAAAAAATATTTCCTGAAAAACTAATTTTATCTTTTTTCCAACCTGAAAACTCTGATAAAATCTCATTTTTATAAATCCAAGAACAATTTGACAAACCTGCTCCAATACTAATGCCATAATTATCTATAATTTGAGCATTTAGCGAATTGCTAAATACAATAAAAAATAAAATTATTGTTAAAATAATAGTCTTCATATTTATTGTTTTTCGAATATAATTTCACAATTATCACCTTTTAAAATTAAATCATTATCAAGAACTTGATATTCTGAAACAGTTGGCAAATTACTTAATAATTTTTTATCAAAATCATTTTCACAGCACATTTCAGTAAAAGGTTCAAAATCTAAAAATGATATTTCTCCTTTTTTACTAATAAGATAATTACCGCCTGCATTATTAACACTCAAATTTAATTGAAATAAAGAATCATTAGAAAAATCTAAAATATAATCATCTTCAAAATCAATATTATGGATGTTTTCTTTGAGAGATTTTAAAGACCAACTAAAATCAGTAATATTTATTTGTTCTGTTAAATCTTCTGGTTTTTCGCAACTTATTAAAAAAACCGCGATAATAAAAATCAAACTTATTCTTTTCATTTTTTTGTTTTTTAATTTACAATTAGTTTTTTGGTTACAATATTTTTGTCATTTTTCAATCTAACGTAATAAACCCCTGATGTGAAATATTCATTTGAAAGAGTAATTTCTTGTTCGTTTACTTCACTAATTTTGTAAATGAGAACACCAGTAGAATTAAAAATATCTATTGAGTATGGAGAAAATTCAGAAGTTGTAATTTTTATAGAAAAATAATCACTTGTTGGATTTGGATATAATTCAAAACCGAAAGTTTGAGGTTCTTCTACAATATTTAGTAACATCGCATCTTTGGTGTTTGTAGTATCAGTTATGTTTTTATCTTCGTCAGTTAAAACCATAATACTATAAGCTTCGGTTACTTCATTACATTCATTTCCAAAAGTAATTATTACAGCATAATAACATCCGCTACAAGCATCATCGCCATCCCAAACACAAACATAATCACCAGAAACACTCCCTGAACTACTATGGATTAAATTCCCCCACCTGTTGTATGCTTCAAAATCATAATAAGTTGCATTTGTTACAGGATAACATAATTCATCGTTGATACCATCTCCGTTTGGGGTAAAAATATTTGGCAGTAAATCAATAGTAACAGGATAACACCCTGGAACACAATTTAATGATTTAATTTGAGCTGTAAAAGTGCAACCTTCTTCTGCTAAAAAATTAGGTTCAAGACTTATTCCTTCACCTGCTTCGTAAGTAACATTAGCTCCTGACCTTATAATATTAGAAGCTGTTATTGTTTTGGTTGCTTGATATAATTCAACTGCACCGGATTCAATTGTATGCGTAATCGTCAAATGTTCGGCAACTCCTTGCTGACAAACATTTGCACCGTTTAAAGTTGTTACATTGCTATTTAAAGGGTCTAACCAATCTCGCAAACGGCTTTCTGAATTACTACCTAAATCCCAAGAGGCAGATATTTTTCCGTAATTTGCAATATCATTAGCAGGGTTATTGCAGTTTGGATTATCACAACCACCTGCTCCAAATAATTGCCCAATTACGAGATGATTATTATTAAACAAAGGTGAACCTGATGAACCACCTTCGGTAACTGAATGTCCATTAGTTGTCTCAATCCAATTTATTTTCCAAAAATTTTCATTTGGATAAAAAGAACTACCACAGCCTGCATTGTATTCAAAATCCATACAATCAGAAGTTTGAGGCGTTATTGTATGAGTAGCAATCTTTTTTACATCACCAGCAGGATGGTGAATTCCCACGCCACCAGCATTTTGAATAATATTTCTATCCCAACCAGCATAATATGGATTGTATGTAGATAGTGGTTTATGAGTAAATTCAAGTAAAACAAAATCAGATTCCGCATTTGTAGCTCTTAATGTTGCACCAGATATTGATTGGTCGGTCGAACCATCACCACCATCACAAGAAGGACTTTCATAATTAAAAATAAAAACGCAATCATCTGCTTCTTCTTGGCTACATATACAGTGGTTTGCCGTTAAGAAGTATGGTCTCCCATCATAATTTGTATTATTCAATAACGTTCCTGTGCATAGTGAATTACCATTACTAACTATCCTACAAACTGCTCTTTTTTCTGTTTGCCAGTTTGCTCCTTCTGAACAGTTTATATCAACTTGACAAGGTCCAGAATTACCAAAATCATTTGCAATATCTTCGGAATTAACAATATCTATAAAATCGTGACTTATTACACCAATTACAAGCTGTCCAGTAAAATTTGTATAATATGGTTCAAAATATTCAACTATAATTTCTTCGCCTTTTACAGGAACTGTTGCTAATCTTCCACTACTTTTATTATTATTACTTGTAAATGCCCCAATAATATCTGTTTTGTCATTGTTGTAGATAAATAATTTTGCTCCTTTGGGCAGTGTATATTTTTTAAAAATTAAATTTAAAGAATACGCATTTTCTGAATTAATAGAAAGACGATATAATAAACCAACATCAAGAGAATCTATTACTGCATTTTTTTTCACATCAATATCTACATAAAAACTATATGCAAATTGAAATGAATTTTCCTGCATTTCATTGTTTTGTTTTATTTGTTCAATTATATTTTCATCAACAGCTTGCATTTTTATCAGAGGAATGCTATCTGAAAGAATAATTGAACTCATATTCTTATTTCTTAAATCAATTCTGTTGCTATATGGCTCACTAGGTTGACTAATTTGCCCAAGACAAGGTTTAAGGATTATTAAAGTTATTGTAAAAATTATCAATCTTTTCATTTCTATTTTGTTTTATTGTTTAGTTGGCTCTATCGTGAAAGGCTTGACGTAGTTGCGGGAGTGTTTCCGTACAATGTTGATTGAAAGTAAAATGTTAATTATCAGCACTTTTGTCA
>JAFGXO010000205.1 GCA_016936595.1 Bacteroidales bacterium
AAACTAAACAATAATAAATAAAAAAATATTTACAATTATTTTTTGAATTTTAAAAATATTTTAATTTATTTGAAACTTCAATTGCGTAGTAAAAAATCAAATTAAATTACGGTTATGGACTTATTCAATGATACTACATTTTGTATATCAAAAAAAATAACACAAAAATATAGCACATCTTTTTTCTGGGCTTCAAATTTTTTCGAAAATGAAATTAAAAAGCATATTTTTAGTATTTATGGTTTTGTTAGATTTGCAGATGAAATTGTTGATACTTTTCATAACTACGATAAAAAGAAATTGCTTTTAAAATTTGAAGACGATTTAAAATTGGCTATAGAAGATAGAATAAGCCTTAATCCTGTGTTAAATTCTTTTCAAAACACATATTATAAATACAATATTAAAAGAGAATATGTAAATTCTTTTTTATTAAGCATGAAAATGGATCTTGAGAAAAAAAATTATAATACTAAACAAGAAATTGATGAATACATATACGGTTCTGCAGATGTTGTTGGATTAATGTGTTTACAAGTTTTTTGTAAAAATGATTTTGATAAATTTGAACAATTAAAACATTCTGCTTTAAAACTTGGCTCTGCATTTCAAAAAGTTAATTTTCTTAGAGATTTAAAAGACGATATGCAAAAATTAGACAGAAAATATTTTTGGCAAATTTCAGTAACTGAACTAAATGAAGAATCAAAAAAAGCTATTATTGATGATATTAAAAATGATTTTAAAATTGCATACATTGGAATTAAAAAACTTCCAAAATCAGCACGAACAGCTGTTTTAATTGCTTATTTTTATTATTTAAAATTGCTCAAAAAAATTGATAAAACAAAAATTGATAAAATGCTTAAAAAAAGAATTAGTGTTTCAAATTTTATAAAAGTATTGTTAATTTTAAAATCTTTTTTTGTTTCAAAAATGGTATTTAAAAACAGTTAATATTTTATGAATAAGAAGCAAACTAATAAAAATTTCTTAAATTTTACAGACGAACAAACAAAAAAATTCTTTATAATATTTTATATTATTGGAACTTTAGGCTTTTTAATTCCATATACTTATAATTTATTTGTTAAGTTAATACCAATAGCACTACTTGTAAATTTTATAATTCTATTTTCTTTTCACAAACACAAGATGAATTTTAAATCAATTTTTGTGCTATTTACAGTTTTTGTTTTAGGGCTATTTGTTGAAATTATTGGAGTTAAAACAAAAATTATATTTGGAAATTATTATTATGGCAACTCACTTGGAGTTAAATTATTTGAGGTTCCTTTAATGATAGGTGTAAATTGGGTATTCATGGTCTATACTTCAACTTCTATCTTAGAAAAATACAAATTCAATGTTTTTTTTAAGATACTTATTTCTTCAATAATTATGGTTTTGTATGATGTAGTTTTGGAATTAGTTGCCCCAAATTTAGATATGTGGTATTGGACAACTAAATATGCTCCTGTCAAAAATTTTGTTGCATGGTTTATATTAGCAATATTTTTTAATAGTCTTATTAAAATATTCAAAATTAAAACCAGCAACAAATTATCTTTCATTCTACTTTTTTGCCAGTTCTTATTTTTTAGTATTTTGTCTTTAATATTTATAATTAAGTAATGATTTTAACTGCAAAACATAATTTTATAATATATTCTTTTTTTCAAAAATTTGCTAAAAGGCTTATTAAAAAACATTTTAAAACCTCACAAATCATAGGTAATTACGATAGAGCCAATAAACCGGTATTGGTTTTATCAAATCACATTAGTTGGTGGGACGGATTTTGGATTATGTACCTTAATTTGAATAAAATTCATAAAAAATACCATTTTATGATGCTCGAAGATCAATTAAAAAAATACTGGTTTTTTAATTATACCGGAGGTTTTTCTGTTAATAAAAGTTCAAAAAGTATTATAGAAAGTTTAAAATATTCGGCTGATTTACTTAAAGATAGCAACAATATGGTTCTAATTTTTCCTCAAGGTAAAATTAATTCGGTATATGAACAAAAAATTAACTTTCAAAAAGGTATTGAATGGATACTTAAAAAAACGGAAAATGAAATTGAAATTATTTTTGTTGCTAATTTAATCGACAATTTTTCGGATAAAAAACCAAATATTTACATGCACATCGAAGTTCATAGCTCTACTGAATTTAAAAATTATAATATTGAACAAGCATATAATATATTTTACAAAAAATCAGTTGATGAACAGAAAAAATTCGCATATTAAATGAAATATTTAGCTTATTTTATATTATTTTTTACTATTATTCAGTTTATAACTGCATTAATTAATGTTGTTTTCAGACAAAAATTTAAAACCCCTAAAAATTTTGAATTGCCATTAATTTCAATTCTAATTCCTGCTAGAAATGAAGAAAAAAATATTAGTAACATATTAAATAATATTTTGGCTCAAAATTATAAAAACTTTGAAGTTATAGTTTTTAATGATATGTCTGAAGATAATACTAAAAATATTGTCGAAAATTTCACTAAAACTGATAGTCGTATAAAGTTAATTAATTCTCAAAAATTACCCGAAGGTTGGCTTGGAAAAAATAATGCCTGCTTTGAGATGTCAAAAGTTGCAAAAGGTGATTATTTTTTGTTTTTAGATGCAGATATAACTATTGGAGATGATGTAATTTTTAACACACTAAACCATATAAAGTTTTATAAACTCAACTTGCTTTCAATATTTCCAAAACAAATAATGAAAACCAACGGCGAATGGTTAACAGTTCCTTTGATGAATTATATTCTTCTTACACTTTTACCATTAATTTTTGTCAGAAAATCTTGGTTCTCATCTCATTCCGCAGCTAATGGTCAATTTATGCTTTTTGACGCAAAAACCTACAAAGAAATTAATCCTCATAAAATAATGAAAAATCAGAAAGTAGAGGACATTAAAATAGCAAGATATTACAAAAAGAACAAATTTAAAGTTGCTTGTTTAAGTGCAAAAGAGGGTTTAGCCTGCCGAATGTACAATAATTTTAATGATGCTGTATTAGGGTTTTCTAAAAATATAAAAATGTTTTTTGGAAATTCATTTTTTCTTTCTGCTACTTTTTGGCTGTTTAATACTTTTGGAATTGTCTTATCTATAGTTTTTTTAGATTGTATTTTTGTTATTTTGCATATTATTTTGCTGTTTTTGATTAAAATTATGACTTCAATAGCATCAAAACAAAACATTCTAAAAAACTTGTTACTATTTATACCTCAACAATTTATTATGGGTTATATTATTTTTAAATCAATAAAAAAACAAAAGCAATGGAAAGGAAGAAACATTTAATTGTATTTGTTGCAATATTATTTTTTATATTGCCAAATTTAAAAGCAAGTTATAAGACTGAAATATATAATTATTTCATAAATAGCGAGATGAATAAATGGGAAAATACCTTAATAAATTTAAATAATCTATCTCAAAAATCAGATGCCCTAACTTTAGAATTATTAAATTATAATTACGGATATATTGCTTGGTGTATTGGAAACGATAAAGAACAAAAGGCAAAAACTTATTTAGAAATTTCCGAAAACTATTTGTCGCTATTAGAAGATAAAAAATATAATTTATCAATGATAAATGTCTATAAATCTGCATTTAATGGCTTTAAAATTAGTTTTAATAAAGTTAATGCTCCTTTTTTGGGACCCGAAAGCATAAAATTTGCCGAAAAAGCTTTAGAATTAGATGAAAATAACCCTTTTGCACACATGCAACTTGGTAATATTCAATTTTATATGCCTTCAATGTTTGGAGGATCTAAACAACTCGCTATTTCTTATTACAAAAAAGCTCAAATTTTGATGGAACAAAATCTTACTGTTTATATTAATGATTGGAACTACATTAATCTATTAGTTACAATTGCTCAAGCCTATACAGATAATGAAAATTATATCTTAGCAAAAAAATATTACGAAATTATTTTATCTATCGAACCCGATTTTTTATGGGTTAAAAATGAACTTTATCCTCAAATTTTAAAATTATCCTCAAATGAATAAAAATATATTAGTTGTTGGTGCCGGATTAGGTGGTATTTCTACTGCTCTTAGACTTGCAAAAAAAGGTTATAAGGTTAAAATTATTGAAAAAAATGACAAAGCCGGAGGACGACTTAATCAAATAAAAAAAGATGGGTTTACTTTTGATGTTGGACCAAGCTTTTTTAGTATGTCGTACGAATTTGAAGAATTTGCAAAAGATTGCAACATAAAATTGCCCTTTGAATATATCGAACTTAAAACTCTTTACTCGGTTAACTTTATTGATAATCCTAAAACTTTTTATGTAAAAAAATACATAAAAGATTTTTCGGAGCAATTTAATGAATACGAGGACGATTTTGAACAAAAATTCACCAATTACCTTAACCAATGTGGTGATGCTTTTAATGATACTATTGACATTGTTATAAAGCAAAATTTTGATTCTGTTATAAAATATTTCATTAAACTTACCCAAGTAAAACCAAAACATCTTCCTAAATTATATACAAGTTTTTGGAAACAAGTTAAAAAGCATTTCTCATCAAAAGAGGCTCAACAAATTGTTTCTTTAGTTGCATTTTTCTTAGGCAGAACTCCATTTGATACATCAGCTATTTATTCTCTTTTATCATACACCGAGTTTAAACACGATGGATATTTTAATGTTAAAGGAGGAATGTATCAAATAGTTGAAGGTATTGTAAATGAACTTATAAAAGAAAACGTGGAAATTATTTATAATACTGAAATTGTTGATTTTATTGCTGAAAATGACAAAATTACTACTCTTGTAGATAATAACGGCAAAAACTGGACGTCTGATATTTTTTTAATAAATGCTGATGCTGCTGCTTTTAGAGGAAAAGTTCTTAAAAATAAAAAATATTCGGTTAATAAACTCGATAAAATGAATTGGACAATGGGATATTTAACGTTTTATATTGGCTTAAAATGTAAATTACCTCAAGTTAATCATCATAACTATTTTTTAGGCTCAAACTATGAAGATTACGCCAATAATGTAATGAAAAATCCCGATTCGCTTCAAAAGCCTTATTATTACGTTAATGTTGTATCAAAATATAACGACGATTGTGCTCCCGAAGGTTGCGAAAGTTTATTTTTTGTTTGCCCTGTTCCTAATTTATTGTACAAAAAAAATTGGGACGATAAAGATTTGATTGTTGACAGCATAATTGACGATTTTTCGGAACGAATTGGCAAAGATATTAAACCGGAAATAGTTTCTAAAACAATTTTAACACCTGTTGATTGGGAAAAACAATTTAATTTGCACAGAGGTGCGGGATTAGGCTTGTCGCATAAAATTATGCAAATTGGAGCATTAAGACCGCAAAATTTTGACAAAAAATACAAAAACACTTTTTATGTTGGGGCTTCTACAATTCCCGGAGCCGGTTTGCCAATGGCTATTATTAGTTCAAAACTCGCCTTTGAAAGAATTGAAAATTATACTAGAAAATAAAGTTAACATGCAGAACTTATAAAATGCCATATAAATGTATTTTTATATAATAATTAAACCCTATTATCGCCTAAATAATTAATTAACTATAAATAGCTCTAACTTTTACGCTTTTTTATAATAAACTTATCAATACATTTGATTATTATTATTTATTAAAACAAAAAAAAATATTTTGAAATCAAATACATCTAACAAATTATTTTTTTTATAACTTCATTAAACTATTTTTGCAAACTTTTTGAATATAGTTGAAGGTTAAGAAAGCTAAATTATAAAGCAAATTTTGATTTATTCAACATTATAAACCTTCAAATATAATAAACACATAGAATGGAAATAAGAAATATTGCAATTATAGCACACGTTGACCACGGTAAAACAACTTTAGTTGACAGAATTTTACATCAAGTAAAATTATTTAGAGACAACCAAGAAGTAAATGACCTTATCCTTGATTCTAACGATCTTGAACGCGAACGAGGAATAACGATACTATCTAAAAATGTGTCAGTGCGATACAAAGACACAAAAATCAATATTATTGATACACCCGGTCACTCGGATTTTGGCGGCGAAGTTGAGCGAGTATTAAACATGGCTAATGGTGTTTTGCTTGTTGTTGATGCTTTTGAAGGACCAATGCCACAAACTCGTTTTGTGCTACAAAAAGCGCTTGAACTTGGATTAAAAGCTATTGTTGTTATTAATAAGGTAGATAAACTTAACTGTAATCCCGACGAAACTAACGAAAAAGTTTTTGAACTTATGTTTTCGCTTGATGCTACCGAAGAACAACTTGAATATGGAGTTGTTTATGGATCATCAAAAATGGGCTGGATGGGACCCGACTGGAAAAACGCAACCACCGATGTAACTTACCTGTTAGATACTATTCTTGAGTATTTTGAACCTCAAAAACCTAATCCGGGAACCCTGCAAATGCAAATAAGTTCGCTTGATTACTCCTCTTATACAGGCAGAATAGCCGTAGGTAAAATACACAGAGGCAGCATTAAAATGGGCGACCAAGTATCTATAGTTCAGCGAAATGGCGAAATCCATAAAACAACCATTAAAGAAATATTTTTATTTGAAGGTTTAGGAAAAGAAAAAACAAAAAATGAGATTTTTGCAGGTGAAATTGTTGCTCTGGTAGGAGTAGATAACTTTGATATTGGCGATACTGTTGCCGATTTCCACGAACCCGAAGCAATGAAACCAATCTCTATCGACGAACCTTCAATGAGCATGCTTTTTACTATCAATAATTCACCTTTTTTTGGTAAAGATGGTAAATATGTTACTTCGAGGCACTTAAAAGATCGTTTACTTAAAGAAACCGAAAAAAACCTTGCTTTAAAAGTTGAACAAGCTGATTCTGCCGATAAATTTACTGTTTATGGCAGAGGTATTTTACACTTATCAATTCTTGTAGAAACTATGCGACGTGAGGGTTACGAATTACAACTTGGTCAACCTAAGGTTGTTATAAAAGAAATTGACGGTTTTAAACATGAACCAATTGAGCTATTATACATTAACGTTGCCGATGAATTTTCGGGCAAAGTAATAGAAATTGTAACCAAAAGAAAAGGCGATATTTTAGATATTGAAAAGAAAGAAGATAGAGTAAATTTGACTTTTAAAATTTCGGCACGCGGATTAATTGGCCTTTCAAGTGCTGTTTTAACTGCATCTGAAGGCGAAGCAGTTGTTTCGCACCGTTTTTACAGATATGAACCCTGGAAAGGAGATATTCAACCCAAAAAAAATGGAGCTCTTATTGCTATGGAAACCGGAGTTGCTATACCTTATTCTATCGACAAACTGCAAGATAGAGGAAAATTTTTTATTGCTGCAAACGACGAAGTTTATGCCGGACAGGTTATTGGAGAAAGCACTCGCCAAGACGACATTGTTGTTAATGTAATAAAAACCAAAAAATTAACTAACATGCGAGCTTCTGGTTCCGACGATAAAGTTGGATTTGCTCCACCTACAATTTTTTCGCTTGAAGAAGCTATGGAATATATACGCGAAGACGAATATCTTGAAGTTACTCCTAATTTTTTAAGGTTGCGAAAAATTCTTTTAAATGAACATGACAGAAAAAGAGCTGCTAAAACAAAATAGTTTTTAGTGTGAAAAAATATTAAGCCTGTTTACAATTAAAATAAACAGGCTTAAATTTTTTTATATCTCTGTAGCCAGAAAAATACGATAGAAAAACTTCATGACATTGTTAAAAGAAAATTATTAAAAGATCTTTTTAGGTATAATCCCAAATTTTTACAAGATTGTCATAAGTATTGTTTTTGATTTCTATAATTTCGCTTTTATTAATCCATGTCGCCTCAGTTATACCCTCGCTAATCTGAGGTGTTGGTTTTTCAATTCCGTTGTATAACATTTTAAACCAATATGTTTGTTTTAAATGTAATTTCCCGTTCTTTTTAAAAGTATGAAAAGTTGAGGGTAAATGTTCAATAATAATTGGAGTGCCAATGCCGGCTTCCTCGCTAACTTCTCTAATAGCAGCTTCGGATATGGTTTCGCCTTCTTCAATATGTCCTTTAGGCAATTGCCAAATATTACGGTTTTTTATTGCCAATATTTTTTTTAATGGATTGATTACTAATCCTCCTGCAGCAGTTTCAAAAATAAGTATAGATTTAAAATTTTGGAAAAGATCATTCAAATCATTAGAAGTAATGTACAACGAATCATAACTGCCTTCATCAAATTTATAAATTAGATCTTTAAGCTGTTTTCTATCTTTGAATTTTGCGTAAAATGATTGTTTTTCATCTGTAAGATAAACAATTCTTTTGCCAAAATATATTTCAATCATTATTTATGTAACTTTAAAGATTTCATAAAAATAGAATTTTTGTACCTAAAAAAAAAATATTACTCAATTAATTTTTTTAATTCATTATAATAAATTTCTGTAGTATTATAATCTGTAGATTCGCCGTATTTTTTATAAAGTATTTGTAATTGTTTGTTAAATTCTTGTTTGAGTAATAATTGATTTTTTATTTCTGTAATTTTATCTTTTAATATTGATAATTTTTTAGTAGAATAGATTTCATTTGATATATCAGTATCGTCTATTGAAAAAGCTTTAGATTTGTGTTTTTCAACTAAAAACTCGTGATTATTTTCATATTTTAACTTTTTTGAAATGTCTTTTTCATCTTGTATCATTTTACGTAGTTGATTTTTGTTTTTTACACAAACATCAATTTTAAGTTTACGCATTTCAATTTGTTGTTTATACGAAAGACTAATTTGACGAACATCATCAACAATCTCAGGATCAATATCTTTATTTTCAGGCAAATTAATTATTTCATCAAGATGATAAATTTCTTCGTACCAATAATCTGACGGAACTTTAAATGTTTTGTGTAATAAATCTACGGCCCAAGATCTTATTTTATGAATATCTTGTTCGTATTCAAAAATTCTTTGATCACACAAAAATATTTCGTTTTGAGCTTCTTGTTCAAAAGTTAATTCAGAATTTCTTTTTGATAATATTTTTTTCAAAAAGTTCATATTTGCAGTTTTTCTTATTTACGATATTTATCAAAAAAAGTTCATTAAAAAAAACAAACTTTAAATTTTATATCAATCTGTCTGTATGTTTTTCTTGTCAAAAATAATTTTTAATATATATTTTAAAATATATATTAATTTAAGCTTGCCAAATTAAAAATAAATCTTTAAAAATTTGTTTTGGAAATATAAAATCATATCACAAAGATAGAATAAAATAAAATATTTTACTATTGAGATGTTAAATAATATTCACACATACAACTTAACCAATATTAAATTTGTAAATTTAGGATAAATGAATAAATTTGGCTACAAAAATAAGATAATATGTTCAAGAAAATTCTGATTGCAAACAGAGGCGAAATAGCTTTGCGAGTTATACGCTCAGCACAGGAAATGGGTATAAAAACTGTTGCGGTTTATTCTCAAGCCGACCGCGATTCGCTTCCTGTAAAAATTGCCGATGAAGCATTTTGCATTGGCAAAGCTCCTGCTAATGAGAGCTATTTAGTAATAGATAAAATAATTGAAGTTGCAAAAAAATCGGGAGCCGAAGCAATTCATCCGGGATATGGCTTTTTATCAGAAAATGCTGCGTTTTCTGAACGCTGTAAAACCGAAGGAATTGTTTTTATTGGGCCTGATGCTTACGCAATTAATACTATGGGCGATAAAATTACTGCTCGTAAAACAATGATTGAAGCAGGTGTGCAAGTTGTGCCCGGATACGAAGATTTTGGTGGAACTGATGATCAACTTTTGGCTGAAGCCGCAAAAATTGGCTATCCAATAATGGTTAAAGCTACCGCCGGTGGTGGTGGTAAAGGTATGCGTTTGGTTAAATCTGCTAATGAGTTACTTAATGCTGTTAAAATGGCAAAAGGTGAAGCAAAATCGGCTTTTGGCAACGATATTGTTTATATCGAAAGATATATTTCATCTCCGCATCATATTGAATTTCAAGTACTTGC
>JAFGXO010000206.1 GCA_016936595.1 Bacteroidales bacterium
AGAATGATAGAATGATAGAATGATAGAATGATAGAATGATAGAATGATAGAATGATAGAATAATAGAATTACAGAATGGTAGAATGATTGAATGATGAATAATTGAATTACAGAATGGTAGAATTACAGAACTTTGCTATAGCGGTCTCACGAGTTTACGAGAAATGATTGATTTGATAATAAAAGATTCACCGATTTACATATTGAAAAAAGATTTACATATTGAAAGACAATAGCGTCCTAAATAAATTATGATAAAAATTGTAAATACTTTATTTTTACAGAGTTGCAATTCCCCCTTAAAAAAGGGGGTTGGGGGATGTTTTTGAGAGTAATCACTTAAAATTAAATCAGTTACAAAAAAAAAAATGGACAGTATTAATTGAAAGAAAAAAGTTTTTCGATCAATATTTTTTGTAAATAAAAAAAAGTGTTATCTTTGCACCGCCAAAAAGAAATGGTCTGGTAGCTCAGCTGGATAGAGCAACAGCCTTCTAAGCTGTGGGTCACAGGTTCGAATCCTGTCCAGATCACAAGGAGTTAAAAGATAGAAAATATAATTTTCTATCTTTCTTTTTATCAAGTTCTTAAGGGTGTTTAAGTAAAAACGTTAAATGTTTGTTTTCTGTTTTTTTTCGTGATTTAATCACAAAAAAAAAACATTTACAAAAATGAACCTAAATACTTATATCACCGCAAAACCTTTTTTACGTAGTGATTACACTACTAAAGACAACACTAAGATTATTTACATTAGGATCACTATTCCAAATAATTATTTAGTGTTTTCAACCGGCATAAATGTTATGCCAAAAAATTGGAATAAAAAAATTATTCATAAAAACGACCCGGAATGTTTTGAAAAGAATAAAAGACTTAAAATGCTTATTTTGAAGGCTCAAAAGATTATTGACAAATATTTTTTTGAAGATAAAACACTAACAAAAGAGATTTTTAAATCTGAATTTTTTACACCGAATAAAATTTTATTCTTTGATTGGGCTTACAAAGAATTAGAAAAAATGACAATAGGTTACGGTACAAGAAAAGCATATAAATCAAAACTTAACATCTTTAAAAAATATATTGGAAATATTTACATAGCAGAGATTACAAGTAAAATGCTTGAACAATACAGAACATCATTAATGAGTACCTCTCAAAATGAAAATTCTGCTAACAAATCATTAGGGATTTTAAAGGTATTCTTAAATATAGCACAAAAACAAGCATTAATTGAAAAAAACCCGTTTGAAAATGTAAAAATAAAAGAGATTAAAGGCAATCGTAAGCCGCTGCTTATTAATCAGCTTGAAAAGCTCGAAAATCTTAAACTTACAGGGAAAGCGAAAATTATTCTTAATCAGTTTCTTTTTGCTTGTTATACCGGCTTAAGCTACTCAGATATATATGAGCTTTCTGATCAACATATTTTTGAAGAAAACTTTAACGATAAACAAGGGCTTATAATACGAAAAAACCGTTTAAAAACGAATAATGCAATGTCTATTCCTTTGATACCTAAAGCTGCAAATATTTACAAAAACGGCGATCTAAACTATAAATTTACAAATCAGTATATCAATAGAGAAATTAAAAAAATAGCTAAAGATGTTGGGATTGAAAACAAAGTTACATTTCATGTTGCAAGACACACCTTTGCGACAATTAGTTTAAATAAAGGCATTCCAATTGAAGTAGTTAGCGATTTATTAGGACACACACAAATAAAGACAACAAAAATTTACACAAAAATAAACGATGATTACAAGTTTTTTCAAATGCAAAAACTAATAAATAAATAATATCGTTTTTTAAAAGTTATAAAAAAGTGCAATCAAGCATTATTGTTGCAAATGAAATATATATGTTTTCTACATATATGCTATATTTAAAGGCTTTGAATGTGGTTTTATAAAAAAACTGTTTTAGAGAATAAAGGCTAAATTCTTCAACCGCCTCAACTTTTAAGTTTATTTGCTTGAAAATCAAACTTTTAAAATAAAAAAAACATTTCAACCGGCTTCAACCAACTTCAACCGGCTTCAACTTTGGTTGAAGTTGGTTGAAGTTGGTTGAAATGACTTCAACCGCTCAAACCTTTTATTTATAGTATTTTTATTTATATGGTTGAAAAGTTGAAGAAATATATAAGAATAAAAAAGCACTGTTTTTGTTTAACAATAAAATATAATAAAAAACGGCATATAAAATATGCCGTTTTTTAAATGATAAAAATTTAATACTTTTTTTAATCAAACTTCAAAACATAGTTTTTAAAGTCAATTTCTAAAATGTGATTTTTCAAAAAATCTATTCCTAATAATCCGTCAATCATTAAATTAGGTGCAAGATCTTTGCCTAAAATCTCAAAATTTTTGCGTTGTAAATCAAAACATTTAAAACTTTTTAATTTGATCAGCCTTCCTGATGAACGCCCACCGGCAGTATTAGTATATACTTTTTGTCCAAAATCTTTATTTTTATATCCCGCAGCGAATAAAATACTATTATTAATTACTGTTTTAAAAGCCCCTGTATCTAAAACAAAATTTGTTTGAATATCAGAATCAATACCTTTTATTGTTACAGGAACAATAATTAAACCGCCTTCTTTTGTCAATTTTGTTATCATAAGTTCATAATATAAATTTGGTCTTCAGGCACTATTCCAAAATAAAAAAATCCGAAATCTTTATATTTTGGTTTAAATTTATCAATTTGATTAATAACGTTTTTTTTATTTTTCCCGAAATATAGCAATAAAGCATGTGAAAAATGTCCGCTGTTATCTTTGTTTTCGATATTAGCAAGTAAAGCCCAACCATTGCCGACTTTCTTTTGTATTTCTTCGTAAGTTAATTTTTCCATGTCTTTTTTTTTAGCAAATATACTAAAATTAAGCCAAATTATCAATTATAACAGATTTATTAACAACAATTTTTTTTCAAAAAACTGTTTTAATAAACCCGTTATAAACAATAATTAGATTTACGAATTTTCTTTGTATATTCTACAATTTGAATACATTGCTCACAATTTACTTTTTCCTTAGTAATATCAAAACCCCCAGCAGTTGCTGGATCTCCATCTAATGTTAATCCACAAAGCGTATAATCACTCAAAACGCCTGCAAAATGAATTTCATTATCATTAATTCCATCGCCAGTTCCATTGAATTTTATTTTAATAGCCATGATAAAAAAATTTAAATTTGTTTTAATTTTTATTAAAATCTATGTATTTGTAATATATTAAATTGGAATTCAAATTAATAAAATAATGAATCGGTTTTACGTTATTTAATTGGTTAATTTGTTCTTTATTCATAATTTTAATTTTTGATGTTAAAATGGTAATGTGTTTTCATCTAAACTTTTAAAGTCGGAGCTGTCAATATTAAACATTTCCGGCGTAAAAGTATAAAATGTTGAATTGCCTTTTTTTATAATCAATTCATCATAGTCATCTATGGCAATTGGATATTTATATTTGCCGGTTTTTTGTGCCGGTTTAACTCCTAAATTTTTTGTTAATATCTCTTTGATATAAACAGACGAATATTTTTTATTGAAAACAATATCCTGAATATCTTTTAAACAAAAATTTAATTCTTTAATTCTGTATAAATGAAACATTTCAGTTAATTGCAATTCTAATTCTTTTTGAGCCATTGGTTTACTTCTTTCTTGAACTTTAACTAAAGCATCTGTTTTTATGATTTCGGGTTTAAACCATGCCCGATCTTCATTTTTTGTGAACAATGTTCTTTTTTGTAAAAAAAATAAAAATGCAGGGATCTCTTTTTTCATTTCAGCCAACAAATTAACGTCAGGTTTTAATACCGGCTTTATTTCTCTTACCCAATAACGTATATCATTACTATTTGCTGTTATAAAGTCATCAACGTTGTTAGAAAAAATTAAAAATTTTGCAAAGAAGTCTATTTCAATCGTATCTTTACCCTTTTTGGTCATTGGTAATGTTGTCCGGGTAGCGTAAGATTTAATTTTTTCGACAACTAATTTTTTCTCAATAAAACCTTCATCAATAGCAATTAATAATTTACCAATCATATAAGCATTAAATTCGCTATTAATTTCAGCATTTCCAACGATGATCCCATTACCTTTGAAAATTTCGTTTAACCAGACCGCAAACATACTTTTCCCTGTCCTGTTTTGCTCAGAAACAAGACACAATACCGGTAATATTTGGGTAGGCTTTTGATATAGTAATTGTATGTAATCTAATCCGATTTCAAATTGATCATCAAAAATATGTTCTAAATATTTTTCTGTAGCTTTCCACCTCCCTTCTACCGGTTCGTGAATAAACGGAGCGTATAGGTTGTAAAATCCGTCCTGAATTTCTCTATAATCAGTATGTGAGGGCAATAAAACGAAATCTTTGTATTTTGGAATAAATTTAAAGACTTTCGCACCGTGGTCATCTCTTATTGTGCTTTTCATTCGTCTTGATAAAATGTTGTTATAAGTTTCGTGAATAGTCGGTTTTTGTATTTTTTCAAAATAGTCATCTCCAATCCTTATATACCGTGTTGCCGCTTCCGGCATTACGATTTCTAATTTGTCATTTTCATAATTATATTTATATTCTGTACCGAAAAAAAGAAATGAATTATAACCAATAATGCTTTTGTGATAGTTCCAAAATTCTTTATAATCGTGCAAATACAAATATTCTTTCAATTTTGATAAACTGCCGGTTAAATCAAGTTTTGTAAAATAAAGTTTGTCAGTTACTTTTTTACGTAAATTAATCTTAATTTTTTCAATTTCGTCAAATTTAGCATAAATTAAATCATCAATTCCTTTGGGATTGCCTTCTATTTGGTCGCTTTTTATCGTACAGAAATAAAAGTTTACATTTTCATCTACAATATAATTACGGAGATTTAAAGCAGATGAAAAAAATGAATAGGGTCTATCTGTATGATTTTTTGTTGGGGTTTTTGAAATATTCCTTGTATCGCCGTCATAAATCATCATTACGTTCTCTACCGAACACTCTTTTATAATTGTCTTTATGTCAGTATATAGTTCTTTCTTTTCATCTTTATAAAGAGTTATCGAGCCTAGCCCAACTATTGGAATTTTTAAATGTGTAGCGGCAGCAATAGCCTTCAAATAGCCCTCCGTTAAGTAAAGCGTTTTTATTTCTTTTTTTTGTTCATACAACTCAATAACATTTGGAGGGATAAATGGAAAGGTCCCGGCGCCTTTGGGCATTTTATATTTATGCTCGCCTTCTTTTATATTTTCCGGCGATAATCTAATAACGGAATAAACGCTTAAACCCTCGCCGTCATGTGTAAATGTTTTTCGCTCTGTCTCTTTTCTGTATTCAATCAATTTTCTTTCTAAATCAAACGGGAATATTTCAATATCTCCGTCTGTCGTTTCTTTCAGGAACGGCAAAACTTCTTTTTTTTCGTAACCAAATCTTTGCTCAGTATATTTCAACTCAAAAGAATAATCACCCGGCTGCAGTTTCATTTCTGCAATTCTATCTTCAAAATAACTCATTTTGTCTGAAGTTTTAAGATTTCTGAATGTGGAATCATTCCGTTTATTGTTTTAAGTGTTCCGTTGTCAATCCAACGATATAATTTTTCATATCCTATTTTAAGGATTTTGCGAGCCTCATTAAATGAGTACATTTGTCCTATTTTTAAATTTTTTTCTTCAGACATTTGTTCAAATGTCTTTTTTATCGTTTTTACAATTATTTCTTCAAGTTCATAAGGTGTTAAAGTAAATGTTTGTTCCATTTTTTTTTGATTTAAAGATTATTCATATAATTTTTGCAATTCTTTTTTGTGAGTTAAAACAGAATTAAGAAGTATTTGTTTGCAGCTCATTATATAAAAATTCATTTTTTTTTGCTTTACATATTTTTCATCAATTTTTGCTTTCAGTATTATTTCTTGTTTTTCTTTGTAATTGGTTTGGCTCATAATAAGGTTAATTGTTTTGCGTTAATTGTTCGGTATGCGGTAATTATTTTAGCCAAATCTTTGGGTGTGAAAATTCGTCTAAAATCATTTAGATTTAATAAAGAACTGTAAAATTTGCCGGTATAAGCAACTTCAAGTTTAATTTTATTGTTTAATTCTTTCAAAGAATCTTTAACAACGCCTTTTTTCAGGTCTGCAATGAATTTAACCATACAGACCTCTGATATTGTTGCCATAACTTTAAAAAGGTAATTCTTCTTTATCTTCAAGTTGCATTAACGCAGTTTCAGCGCTCTTTACTGTCTGATAATTATAGTTGTTTTTGTTTTTTATGATTTGCTCTAACTCCTCTTTAGTATATGTTGTCATACCAATTTTTATTTTTGGGTCAGATAGATTTCTTTGAACAATTTTTTTTGCAGCTTCAAAGCCGTCAGATGATTTTTCGTGATCATCTAATTCTATCGTAATAGAAAATTTTTCGTGATTAAAATCACCAAGGTTTACTAATTTTTCATAAGTAATAGATGTTGCTTTCATTTTAATTTGTTTTTATAAGTGTTATTAAATAAATTATTAAATTTTTTATAGTCAAAAACACAAAAAATTGTCTGTATTCACGCCTCCAAAAAAAAATATCAAATTCGAGGGTATAGACAGAAAATAAAAGAAAATCTAACGCTGAAAGTCCTATAAAAACCGTAAAAAAAAGTGCTGTGTTTTTTAAAAATTTTTTCATTCGTCATCTTCATTTGTTGGTGTATTTTCAATCAATTCCAACATAACATCATCTGTAAATTGTGATTTGAAAAAATTATAATTAAATTTTTGTTCTGCCGGTGTGAAATTTGTATTTTGACGTTTTCGCATAAATGTATTGTAGCTGCATTGAAATTCATAACAAAATTTTCTGAGAAATTCTCTTTTTTGAGCCAAGGTTAAATTTTGCCAAAAGGCAGAAAAATAAAGGGTAAAGATTTTTTGTTTGTCTAATGTTTCAATCATTTTATTTTTTTTTAGTAGTTAATTAATGTTTTTGCTTTTTTTATTGCTATCGGTCCCGAAAAACCTGCAACCGGTTTGCCGTTACTAAAAATAGTAAGCTCCTTTTTTTCGTAACTGTAAATTATTTCTATTTTCATTTTATAGATGTGTTATAATGTTTTTTTTGATAAGGCTTTGATAGTCTTTCTTTTTTTATAGCTAAATAATCCCGATATGTTATTATCTCTATTTCAATATCATTTTTCTTTTTATTCAAAAAACTCATAAATTCAATTAAACAAGAGTTATCTAATTCACAAATGTACTGATTGTCAGTTCTATAATGCACTCCAAACGCAAGGTTTGTTCCTTCAAATACTGAAAGTTTTCTTGTTAAAAAGAAAATTGGAACGATTTCCTTTTGTTTGTTTTCTTTTTCATAATCCGTTATAGCTTTGTCAATTATATCATCTTCATACTTAAGTTTGAAATCATATTCATATTCAGTTAAAATATTCTCTTTTACGTCATCATAATCCATTAAATAAATAGCAAGTTCAATTAATTTTGATGTAGGGAAAGACTCTAATTCCTCAATCAAATCTATTTCTATTCTTTTTTTAAGTTCCATAATTATCGGGTTTTTACAGTTTTTAATAAATCAATAAGTATGTCGGTCATTTTGTGATATTGATGAATATCTAATTTGTTGTCTTGTGAAAAATCTGATAAATCTAATTTTTTGAAACATACCATTGTATGAATGCAATTTCTACAAGATTTCACAGTAGTTTGTAGTGTTTGTTCATTTGCCATTGTTCTAAGATTTTTTGGTTTAATATATGTTTTTATTTATTTTTGAGCTTCAAAATGAAGTTCAAATTGAAGACGAATTAAACTAAACTGTGAATTAAATCCAAATTTTTTGCTAATTATTTTACAAAAAAATGCTAATTTGTAATGAATCTAAATAACGAAAAATATAACAGTCTAATAATCAATAAGATTGAAAATTTAAGAAAATCAAAATTATTGAATCAAACAGAAATTGCGAAAAAAATTGGAATGTCTTTAAATGGTTATAATAAAGCTGTTGTAAATGGAGATTTTAAACTTTCTACATTAACAAAAATCGCCAATGTTTTAGGCGTACCTGTTAGTTATTTTTTTGAAGAATCAGGAAAAAGCGATGGGATTTTGAATGGTAATCAGATAAATGGCAGTAATAATAATGTGAGTATAAAAATAAATCAGTATCAGAATGAAATAGATAAATTGAAACAAGAAGTGAATTATTTAAAAGAAATAATAAATCAAAAAGATGAAATTATTAACCTATTAAAAAATAAGTAAAATGAAAACATTAAAATTATTTTTTTTATTAACAATATTGCCTACGTCCTTTTTATTTAGTCAAGAAACAGGTTGGTATATAATTCAAAAAAAAGCACAATATAAAACAGCTTACCCAAGTGGTATGGATTTAATGCATTATGAATCTAACAATAAAATTAATGTTGCTTATATTGACATTAATAATTTTTCGTTTTTAGCAGGGGAACCTGTTTTTGTTTTTTATTATAATCAAGAGGAATATTACTGTTTTGATCCTTATGGTAGAATCGCTATTTTTTTCGGATATAATAGTTTAAAGAAAGCACCAGATAATTGTGTGCTTGGACTACTTGAAGAAGATATACCTTTATTAAATGGTGAAACTTTAAAAAAAGGTTCGTATTGTTGTGTTATCTCTCAAAATATATCAAAAAACACTTATACAATTAAGACATTAGAACAATATGAAATACCCGCAGAAAAAATAAAACTTGTTTTGCCAGAGATAAGGCATTTAGCTGATGATGGTGATATAGATTTAAAAACCGTAAAATAAAAGCCGGTAGGCAAATTAAACGGCAGCAACAATAATGTGAGTATAAAAATAGAGAGGCAACAAAATGAGATAGAGAGGCTAAAAATAGAACTCGAAGCCTCCAAAAGAGAAATACAACTCCTGAAAGAAATAATTGAATTGATGAAAAAAAAACCGGACTGAACCGGTTTTTTAGTGAATATAAAAAAAATTATGGGATTTGAAATTTATCTATATAATCGACCTTTCCCACCATTACTATTTGTTTTCACACGCTTATAACTATTATAAGTATTATGCAGTGTTTTTCTTATAGTTACAGAATTGTTATAACAAAAATTATTAGAAGGGGCTAAATATACCGTTCTAAAATCATTGTTGTAACTATTTTCTTTTAACATTTTTGTTTTTTCAGGGTGAATTAAAATAATTTTTGGCATAAAAGCCGATGTTTGAACTGTCAGAACATAATCATTGCTAATTTGAACTGTTTGAATTGATGTTTTTTGCACATCAGGTTTTTGTATTACAAAATCATATCCCATTTGTGGCGGGCTTTCGGCTAATGTTAGAAACATAAGCGGGATAATGAAAGCCAAAATCATAAAGATTTTTTTCATTTCTTGATTTTTTAATTGTTATTACTGTTTTGATTGTTTGTTTTCTGTCCTATCATATAAAGAATAGAATAGAGAAACGGCATTACTATAAAAAAAGTATTAAAAAATATGTATCGGTTTCATTTTTTTATGTTTTGAAAATTACTTAAAATCCTACTAAAATTATTTAAAGCATCGGTGTTTTTTTCTATAACATTTATTAGTTTTGAATTTGTTTCTATTAAATAATTTCGGAACTCCTTTTCTAACTCATTTTGTTGATTTTCTTTTACATTTCGCTCGTTGTGTATCTGCCTTTTTTCTCTCATAAAATCTCTAAACATATATGCGATTATGCTAACAGCAAGCAAAAGTAAAGTTCCAAGTAATCCGTATTCTGTCAATTTACTTGCTTCAGTTGGCAAAATGTCCAACAAAACAGGGTATAGAAAAAACATAAAGCCGTTTATTTTTTTGAAGCATTTTTTGCAGCTCTTTTAAATGCAGCTTGCACATCTCTTTTAGAACGGACATAAACAATTTTTTTCTTTTTAGGCACTTTTGCCATTTCTTTTTTTAACTCTACCGATAACGCTTTGTTATATGTGGTTAATTTTCTTTTTTTTGTTGTTTTTGTAGCCATTTTATTTGCTCCTCTTTTTTGCTTTTAAAGTTTTATTAATTTTGTTTTTTTTTAGTCCAATTTGAACTCATTTTTAATAAGTTAAATCAATTAAAAGAATAACCAGATCAATTACTTTAGCTGAGTCCATTATTACCAGATATTCACGCTCTGCATTTGAAACAGTTGTCGTCATATCTGTGTCAATAATAAGGGAATGATAGCCAATGTTTTCAGACATAGCAACATCTTCACCGAGTATTGTCGAATATTCTTGTAAAAATTCATTTACATTGCTTATTGAACCAGTAACACCCGAATCAGTTGTAAATGTAGCTTCCGAACATTCCTCAGCAATTGTGTGAGTAAAAGTAATCCTCCTATCTGTAAGACCATTTGCTGCTTCAAGCTCCCATTCTGAACCAAAATCAAAAGCCATAACTTTGTCTTTTACTTTATCAACGTCATCATCAGTCGATAAAATAGGCACTTCAAACAAAACACCGTTTAGAGTGATATTAAGAGTACCGTCTCCGGTCGCACCGCCCGTAATAATTAAACGATCTTGATGATATGTGGTTTCTATTGTGCCGTCTGACATATTAAAATTTCCGGCTAATTCATCTTTAGAAACTGTTATCATTTTTATGATTCTACAATTAGCAGGTATTACAAACGTTGATTCATTTTGCAAATCTTTATAATGAACTTCTTTTAAAAAGTCTGATATTTCTCTAACCATTCTGTCAGAATATTGCGTAACTTTTGTCATAATTATACGATTTTAAATTTTATTTGAATAAAAATTAATAATGCAATTAAAATGAGAATAGGAATAACAATTCCACAAGGACATTTTTTTTGTTTTATTCCGTATTTTTGAAAAAAGGAATTATGATATTTGATGTAATCATTTGATGTAATTACACCGTCATTGTTTACATCAAATCCGGGATTCCAATTTTTGACAATCTTAGCATAATCTAAACTTTTCTCACTCCCAAATGCCCATTTTTTATCATTCAATTTTTTATTTTTCAATGCGTAGGGATAAAATGCTGCTAAAAACACGTCAATCGGTTTTTTCATTAAACCGGCATAAGGTGTTAAATATTTTAAAACAAAATTAAGTTGATGAACGTTAGATATATTTAGCAAGTAATCTTTTGATATACCCCATGTATCCCTGTAAACAACCGGACAAAACTGAATTAAACCAACGCAACCCATAGAATTTTGTGCTTTGTGGTTCAATCCTGATTCATGGTACATAAGAGCCATTAACCAATTTGGATCAATATCCAAACGTTTGGCAATATCTATAACAGTACCAATAAATTTGGTTTTGTTTTCGGTAATTTTATTTTCAAAGAGCAACGCCATAATTTCTTAAAAATATCGGTAAAGCATAACGAATACCAATATAAAGAGCAATAATAAAAAGTATTGCAACAACAATTATGTAAATTATTGCGTATTTCTTTAATTTTGAAGTATCCATTGTTTAAACTACCTTGTTAAATTTAAAATTAATTTTATTTCCCGCCTTCATAGCAAACCCCTTTATGACAACCTCCGTTCCAAGATGATTAGTGTCTAACCAATTTTGAACCAATTCAGCAACGTTTGTATATTTGTCTTTTAATTGATTATACATTTGTTTGAAAAATGCAGCTTTAAAAAACATTGGGATTTGAACAATATTATTTGCCTCCGGTAATATTTCTATTGCTTTGGTTAATGGATTAGTTTGATATGCAATAAGTTCATTGCTTAAACTGTAAACCTCAATATTAAGATTGTCAATTTTATAACCTTTTTTTGCGAAGTTACTAATAATTAAACCAAGCTGCCCGGACCCTCCTTTTAATGGTAAAGTAGCAATATCAATTAATTTTGTATTATCGAGAGAAACTCCGTTAATATCAAAAGTTTGTGCGGTCAATTGTCTAACTCTACGGACAGCAAAATAAACCATTGTTAAAACGGTGATTATTGTTACACCGATAATTATATATCTTCTTACCATAAACCGGGTTGTATTGTGTTAATTATTTTCTTAAAATTTTCAACATAAACATTAGCAAAATCTCTTTCTATCCTTTCAACTAATGAGTAATCAGAATCTTTAATATTATACAAAGCATTAAGATGAAACCAGTCATCAGATGTCTTTAATTTCTTAAGTTGAGTTTCAACGACTTCTTGATCGTCATTCCAACCACTTACAGCCGAATATATAGAATCAACCATAATAGAGAATTGTGCCTCTGTTAAAGTGAGGTTTTCCTCATCTGTTTCATCTTCAAAAGGGTCTTTTTTCTTCTTGAATAAAAAAAAGGCTATAACTCCAATAACTAATAAAACCGACGCAATAATTATATATGGTAATGCTTTTTTCATTAGATTATTCTTTTTGTGAAAAGGATTATTAAAACAATCGCAACAATTGCCACTATTCCGCCAATGAGATAAGCCGTTTTGTTTTCTCTTACATTTGTTAAAATGCCGGTGTACCATTTTATATCATCTGTTACATTTTCAGGATTCGGTACATCTGTTTTGTTTAGCTGTGTTGTCGGTGGTTTTGCAACAATATCGTTTATTCTGGAGTTTGCAGCCGCTGCCGCATTTTGAGCGTTTGCATCATTTACATCAGCATCTCGCTGTGCTTCGTTATTTGTTCCAAACATAGCATTTATTAGATCACCCAGACCGTCAAAATTATTTTTGTTTGGTGCTTTTTTTGAAATAGTGTAAACCATTTTATTTGCGTTTTAAAATTATGAATAAAATTGCAATAATTAAAGCTACAATTAACCCAATCCCAACAAATAAAACAGTGTTGTTTTGTGTTCCGGTAGCTGTAAAAGTTGAGTTGTTTTGAGCATCTGCCAAATATTTGGCTTGTTGTGTCATTTGGTATTGTTCCCACATTTCCGCAATAGTTCTTTTTTGTTCGTTAATTTTATCAACGCCTGAACCAAGTAAATTTGAAAGAGGATCTATAAGAAGCTCCCAACCGAAATTATTTATTTTTGAGGTATAAATCATCGTTTAAGAATAAAGATTAAAAAAATTATTAATAATAAAACAACAATACCAATAATTATCAAAGGTGTTTTATTTGTTGCTACAGAACTGCCAAGCGAATTATTATTCGTTTGTGTTTTGTCTTTTGAAGTATTAGGATTGCCAAACGCCATTAACTCTAAAATTGAAGTCCACGCTTCATTTTTTGTCTGTCGATTGTCTTTTCGTGCATCTCTGCTTTGTTGTCTTTCTTCTTTCTTTATTGCTTTTTCTTCTTCCTTTTTTTTCTGACATTCTGAGCGTTCCGGCTCTCTTAAAGGGCATAAACCTAAGAAGTTGTTTGTATTTGGGTATGAGTACAACATATTACATGCTTTTTGATTGTTGTTTTCAAAACAATCTATTTCAAGAATTTTTTGAATAGCTGTTTTTTTTCTAAGAATATTAAGCCCGTAATCAGGTATTGTTTGTATAGCATCATATATGCTTTTTAAACTGTATCTTTCGGAGTTGGCGTAATGATTGATAGCATATTCATCGGCTTCAAATTCGCAATCAGTACTTAAATTTCTATGACCTACCTCATGCCATATTATAAACTTTTGTTGTTTTTCAGGGAGTTTTAAAAAACCATTTCCGTAGTAAAAAATGTCATTATCTCTGTCAATCCCGGCAACATAATCATTATTAATATATTGTACTGTCATTTTGCGAAAAAAAACAGGATCGCAGGTACGAGCGCGCTGCGATTCCTGACAAATAGGATTTAACCTTTAAAAAAATAAAAATAAGATATATATGTAAAATAATCTTAGAACTTTAAATAAATAGTATTCAAAAGCTCAACAAAGAGCCTTTGAATTATTCAAATCTATTGAACTGAAACCGATGCAACTGAATTTGTCATTTTTTGGACAGCATCTTCAATGCTTAATTTTGCCAAATCAGTTAAAGCAAGCAAGTTAAAGTCTAATGTCATTTCTGCAGTGCTTCCAGTTAATCCGGGTAAAGATAAAACAAGTAAAGATTGATGATCTAATTGAATCACTTTTCTTAAAGTAGCCGGATTAATAGTTACTTGTTTTTCTCTGTATTGGTTGTCTCCAATGAAAGAAGAAAATTTGATAACTTCTTCACCGGTTTTTTGATAAGCAACAATATCTTTATAAATGAAAGAAGCATCATTCAAGATAGTTTCATCATTAACAGTAACTTTTACAGATGACAAAATATGAGGAATCTCTGCAATTCTTTTTTGAAGGGCATTAACCGAAGGGAAATCAATTTCAGATGAAACATAATCGCTGTCTTCAGATTCGGCATAAATCACATTACCATTTACCGCAATGTTTTCAATACCGTCATTCCATATACAATCAATTTCTGATTTGAATTTTTGCAATAACGTAGGATCGTCAAATAATGTAATGTTTTCCCCAGAATCTACAATAGACGCATCATTTATTAAAATTTTTCCACCTCCTACAGCTTCAACTTCAACACCTTCGTCAGTTCTATAAGCTAAATGAGCGTTACGGCTCATTAGAGCCAATAAATCACCAAAAAATAAAGCGATTTGCTTTCTTTCACCGGTTGCGTTTCTGTATTTTACAGAAAAATTTTGACCTTTTGCTTTAACGACCGGACCCCATGAACCAATATAATTATTGGAAATACTTTTGCGAGGATTTTGTTTGTTGTAATTGTTTTGCATAACTATTTGCTTTTTTTAGTTAAACCGACTGTATTACTAAGCCTTCTTGAGTGAGTAGCTAATAAAATTACAAGTGTCAAAACACTTATTATTAATATTGCCCACTTAAATGTATTTTCAGTCATAATTAATAATTTTGTTGCAAATATTTACGCAAAACACAAACTACTCATCTGTTTTAATGTGTTTTATGTCTTTTTGTTTCTTTTAGCTTCGTAAATGGCTGAAAATATAACATATAATAATTTTAAACCATTTTGAGAATGTTTTAAAACTATTGTAGAATGTATTTAATCCATTTTAAAACGCTCAAAATATCGGGGTTTTGTTTTAGCTATTTCATTTATTTTTTGTTGAAAATCAATAACCTTTTGAGGGTTTAAAAGTTCTGATTTTATTGTATTGACAGAATCAGACGTTTTAAATAGAATGAAATCAGGATTGTGAGAATATAAATATTTTGGTTTGATTTGAGTAAAGCCATGTGCGACAATAATAATATCATTCATTCGATGAGCTTTTCTCGCCACAATTGCCTCTAACGCATCAAGCTCTTTTGTTGATTTTACTTGTAAGTTTCTAAAATCATCACAAACAATTATGCAATTATTAAAATTAGTTGTATCAAGAATTTGAAAAAGTGCTTTGTTGTAAAAAATTTTATAAACGCCTTGAAATTTATGCAAGTCTTTTAATTCTAATATCGGGAGATGTTCCCATTGTATGCCGTCTTTTGTAAGAATTAAAACACGTCTCTTTGTATTTTCAATGATTTTTTTTAATAAAGTAGTTTTTCCGGTTCGTGGAGAGCCAATTATTAATATTAATTTACTATGTCTACCCTGTTTATACATTTAATTCATTAGTAGCTAATTGTAGTTTTTTTTCTGCATTTTTTTTGATTTTTGATTCTATTATAATAGCAGTTGTAACCGGTATGTAACATGCGAAAATACTCATAACTAAACCAGTCCCTTTATTTATCTTTAGATTTGGAATAACGGTTGCAATGTCTTTGGCTAATTGTTTTTCTTGTTCTTTTGGAGGTAAGAATTTTGAAGGGTCGCTATCTCCCATAATAGCAGAAATTAAATTAGACACCGTTTCATTAAAAGATTTCAATAAACGTTCAGCGGCTTCGTTTGCATTCTCAGATATTTCTTTTTTTTCAGTCTCTAAAAAAGGATTTCTTTCAGTTTCTAAAAATTCATCTATTTGACGAACTTCAGGAGTTTCAAATGTTTCAACTTCTTGATTCATTTCTTTTATTAACTCTTGTTCTTGTTTTATTATATCTTTCATTTTAAAATTAATTATTGATTAGTAAAAGCTGCTTCAATCATTGGCATAAACATATTTAATAAATTTAACGCCTTTTTCGGAAGAAAGAGATCTATCACTTGAGACAATGTCAGTTCACTATATTTAATCCCTTTAATCTCTATTTCTGTATCAACAATAATATTGTTTTCATTAATAATCTTTAGCGGAAATAAAACAATATTATCACCGGTAGATCTAATGCCAAAGAATAATTTTTCATCATCTGAACAAATTGAAGCAGAATAATTTGATATAAAAAAAGCTAGTTGATTCTCAATTTCCTGTATGTTTGCCATATTGTTTTAAGTTTTTAATTATAGCCGGTTTGCTTATCTTACGGAATAAAGTGCGGTTAAATGTTGAATTTACAAATGTATTTATTAATAAAAATTTAATTTTTTCATTCAAAGACATTTCTTGAGTAATTTCTGTTAATACATTCTCATCGGCATCTCTTTTTGAGTTTTTATAAGTTTTTTCATCTTCTAAATATGCCAATAATAAAAAACGCTGCCCTTGAGTTAGGTCTGTGTTTTTTATTATCACATCGTTTTTATTGATTGTTCTTGACTGTAAATGTTCTGTTTGTTCTTTAAATTCAATTTCTTTTTGTTCTTGTAAATCAATAAATTTTTGTTGTAAATCATCAAAATTAGCCTCAGCTTCATTTAATTTAGCAGAAAGATTTGTTTCTTTGTCTGTTAAAGCAATAAGTTCTTGTTCTAAGAGAGTAATTTTGTTTTCATAATCTTTATTTTTCTCAACATGTTGAATTGCCGGTTGCATTTGAGACGTGGCGACATTTAACAGCGAGATAAATACTTCTTTGGAGGTGTTAAGATCTTCACCGAAATCAAAACGATTGCGTATAAATCCGTTTAAGTTTTCTCTAATAGAATCATCTATCCACGTTGAAAATTGTTTCTCTTGAGTAAATTCTTTCATAATTGAAATTTTTTACAAAAAAAAACAAAACATTAGTAAGATAATATTTTTTTCGGTTTTGAAACGTTTTGAGTTGTTTTATTTATGTGTCAAACTCAAAATTTAATCCCATTGGAAAAATATGAGCTAATTGTTTTTGATTTAGATATTTTTGAGTTTTTACATACCCAATTTTTTTTAATTCATCAAAATAATTTTTATTTAACATATTTCTCAAAGTAGTGTCCGAAACTCCCATTAATTTGGCGAGTCTCCATTTCTCAAGATATAAAGGAAAGGCAGGTTTTTTGTTTACCATTGTTTTTTTTCGCAAAATTAACAGTTTTCAAATCAATTAGTTAAAATAAACAAAGAAAAAAACATTGTAAGTAATTTTAAAAAATTTTTTTTTATCTTTATTTCTTTTGTATCTTTGCAAACACAAAAAAAACAATATTTTCGTTTTGCTTAAAAAACAAAGGATATACAACTTATTCGGACAAGTATGAATATCCTGTCCAGATCACATTTCGGCCGGGGTAGCTCAGTTGGTTAGAGCATTGGATTGTGGTTCCAAGGGTCAAGGGTTCGAATCTCTTCCTCGGTACACTCGAAAGCCTGCATTATTGCAGGCTTTTACGCTTTTAGAACCTGTTAGCCGGGGCTAATACGGGATCAGTTCAACTTCTTGGGGAGGAAATTAAAAATATATAATTTTGCGGGTAAAAAAAGATGAATGATAAAATAGATTTTTCAGTTCTAATAAAATTTCTTTTACCTAAAGAAT
>JAFGXO010000207.1 GCA_016936595.1 Bacteroidales bacterium
GTTCATTTAAAGGAATTTTTATTCTTATCCAAAAGCCTGATTTTGGGTTTGTGTTAAAATCAACAGTTCCGTTAACGGATTTTATTCTCGAAAAAATATTTGATAATCCCATTCCGGTAGTTGTTTCTAAAATTTCTGTGTTAAAACCTTTTCCATCATCAAAATAAAATAATTCTAATATTCCGTTACCGTAAAAAATATTGGCATCAATTTTTCTGCAATTTGAATGTTTTTTTGAATTTGTAATTAGCTCACAAACAACACGATAAACAACAGTTTCTATTTCAGAATCAATTCTGTTTTTGTTAAGATTAGAAATAAAATTTAGTTTAATTTGTTTTTGAATATCAATGTTTTGTAAGTATTTTTTTATGGCTACTTCTAAACCAAAGTTTACAAGTATATGAGGGCTGATATTATTAGAAATTTCTTTTAAAGTAGTAATTGAATTGTCAACTATAACTTCCATTTTTTCTATTATTTGCAAATTATCTGTTCCAATTTTTTCTTTTTCTATTGCAGTTACAAACATCTTTGCAGTTGAAAGCAAAGGCGCCAAACCGTCGTGTAGTTCTTTTGCTGTTTTACTTCTCTCATTTTCTTCTGCTTTAAGTACGGCCGATAAAATTTTAGTTTCGTTCTGCTTTCTTAAAATATCCATTTCATGCTGAAAATCAAATATTTGACGAATATAAAACGTTCCAACAAATATTAAGGCAGAAATAAGAACGGTAATCCAGCTATTTATAAGCGCTTCCTTTTCGTCAATTTTATAGTTTAAAATCATGATGATTTCAAAGAGTCTTCTTATTGCCATCAAAAGAAAAGCAGAAGAAATAAGTATCCAGGAAATATTATATTTTGATTTTTTAATTAATCCAAAAGCCAAAAAAGAAGCCCCAAATTGAAGAAGTACTGATAATATTAAAGAAATTTTGAGTAACATAGTTTTTAATTGCAATATTTGTTTAAATAAACCTGAGCATCACTAATGTTAAGTTGTAACGCCACTTGCCAATCTTTGCAAGCTTCTGAAAATTTTCCGGTTTTTTGTAAAATTATCCCTCTTCTGTAGTAGGCTGTTCCATAGTTGTTTTCGAGTAAAATACATTTGTTTAAATCAATTAATGATTTATTTAAATCACCATTTTTTTCGTATAGCAATGCTCTGTTAAAAAATGCAGTATAATTTGTTGAGTCAATTTTTATTGCAGTATTATAATCGTTCATCGCTTTATAATTATTATTGGTCAAGTTATAGGCGTATCCTCTATCTGTATATGCTTGGGCATTTTGTGGGTTAAGATTTATTGCTGTTGTTAAATTACTAATTGCTAAATTAAGATCTCCCATTTTTCCGTAAATTACTCCAATCCTCATATATGCATCTGAATTATTCGGGTCTATTTTTAATATTGTTTTTATTAATTCTAAAGCTTTTTGGTATAAATCAATGTTTTGATTATAATCTGCACCGTTTTCAATATTTGTTGCAACTGTTTTTATATCTTCAATTATTTGAGGGTAATTAGTGTTTAAAAAAGTGAAAAGTTGGTTGGCTGTGTCTATTACGTTTAGTTTTTCATAACAAAGTGCTTGATAATAAATTGTGTTGTAATTATTTGGATTTGTTTTTAAGTATTTATTTATGTCAGTTAGTGCTTTTCTATATTCGTTTAAAAAATAATATGCTAACCCTCTGTGCATAATAATATCTTCTCTAAAGTTATTTAATGATAATACTTTGTTAAAATCCTCAATAGCTTCTTCAAATTTATTTACGTTTGAATAGGCAATACCTCTGTTGTATAGAGCATCAGTAAAATTAGGGTTTTTTGAAATTGCTTTGTTATAATCATTTATAGCTTTGTCCCATTTTCCAAGCATTCCGTATGCATTCCCTCTGTTTGAATAAACGTTTTGGTAAGTTGAATCTATTACAACTACTTGATTAAAATCGTCGATTGCTTTTTGGTAGTTAGTAATTTTAGCAAAAGTAATTCCTCTGTTGGAAAAAGCTCCAATGTTTGAATTTTGTAGTTCAATTGTTTTGGTGTAATCTTCAATTGCTTGATTGTAAAAATCAGTTGCTTTGTCAATATTGTCAGTTTCATTATCGCCTAAATTTTGCAAATAATTACCACGGTTATAATACGCTACTACAACTGTATTGTACTTACTCGTTACATCGTTCCAAAATGTTAAACTGTTTGTAAATACTTTGGTTCTATTAAAAGTAACAACACTTAGAAAAATAATATATATTAAAGAAAAAGTTAAAATAACACTTTTTAAGTTATTCTTTTTATTGATAATACTTAATGCTGAAAAAATCAATATTAAGCTTATTCCTATAGTTGGAAGATAAAGATAATGCTCGGAGATAATAAAATTTTTGACTTTTAAGACTATAAAGATATTTAGAATGAAGAATAGCATTGAAAATATAATGATTTTTTTCTTTTTTATCCAAGCCCAAATAAAAATTACGAAAATAAGTAAAGGAAACAATAAATATAAATTGTAAAATGTTGGCATTTCTCCAGCTTTAAAGGGATAGGGGTGGATAGCTGATTGTTTAAAAGGAATTACCGATTCGGCTGTGTATAATAAAAATGAATACGACATAAGAACTGAACTTTCAAAAGCTCCATAACCGGTTTCTATTGCAGTTTTTGTGTTTGTTGAAATGCTTTCGCTAAAGGGCTCATTTGTTCCGGATGATTTAATTGCAATTATTCCAAATATTATCGAGAGTACTAAAAAAGGTATTTTATTTGAAAATAGTTTGAGTTGTTCTTTGTCTTTTAATGAAAAAAATGAGATTAATTTTTCTTTGTTGTCTAAAAAATTTCTGTTTAAGTAATCTAATGCAATTAAAATTAAAGGCAGTACAACGGCTTGAGTTTTAGAAAATAGTGAAAATAAAAAGAAAATAAAGGATAAAAAATATATTTTTTTATTGTTGCTTTCTGAAAACTTCATGTAAAACAATATCGAAAGCAGAAAATAGAAAGAATACAACACATCTTTTCTTTCTGCAATCCAAGCAACGGATTCTACGTGGAGTGGATGCAGGCCAAATAATAATGCAGCAAAAAATGCGTAAATTATTTTTTCTCTTTTGTTTTTAGCCAAGAGATTTAATATCACAATATATACTAATAATGAATTTAGAATGTGTAAGAATAAATTGTGTGCATGGAATATTTCAGGTTTTAATTTTTCTCCTCCAAGTTTATAATCAATCATATACGAAACCATTGTAAATGGAATGTACATAACAAAATACGGTTCGCTAAAATAAGTTTTTATGTTTTCTGATGTTAATTCTAAGTGTTTATTGCCTGTAACATATCTATCGTCGTCCCAATTAATAAATTCGTTATTAATTGAATTAATATATGTTAACGCAACTACAATAATTATTATTATCGGTAAAAATTTTGAATATTTATCAAATTTTGTGTTGTTTTCTTTTTTTATTTTTGGAGTCTTTGTCGTAGGTTTTTCAATTTCTTCTACCTTGTTAATCTTATTGTTAGACGAGTTTTTAAAGCTTTTACTTGTTGCTTTAGTTTTGTATTTATTTAAGTTTGAATTTTTAGACATTTAGTTTAAATAAGAATATTTAATAACTTGATAATCTTTTTTATATCTTTTTTGGAAAAAATAATTTCATA
>JAFGXO010000208.1 GCA_016936595.1 Bacteroidales bacterium
AAAAATATTGTAACTATTCCACAACTCAACCGTCATTAAAAGAAATTCTTTTAAAAACAATAATAAAACCCAAAATTTACAAAAATTTAACATGACCTAAAACAAAAAAAACTCACAATATACACAGCTATGAAAATAATTTATATTACACTATTAATTTTTCTACTTAACATAACTATCCTTGCAAATGCAAAAAATTATCCAATAGTTTTTTCAAATATTTCGCCGCAAATAGACGGCTTGATAACTGAAGATGCTTGGAATATTGCTGAATGGAGCGGAAATTTTAGTCAATTTGAACCAAATGCAGGTGCTAATCCGTCCGAACAAACTGAATTCAAAATTTTTCACGACGAAAATTTTATTTACGTTGCTATCAGATGTTTTGATAACAACCCAAGCTTAATAGCCAAACGAATGAGTCGTAGAGATGGTTGGGAAGGCGACATTGTAGGTATTGCATTTGATAGCTACTACGATAAAAGTACAGCATTTTTGTTTTCTGTAAGTGCTTCGGGTATAAAAAACGATCTTGTTTATTCAAATGATGGCAATTCCGAAGACCCAAGTTGGGATCCGGTATGGTACGTTAAAACTAATATTGACAGTTTGGGCTGGACTGCCGAAATGAAAATTCCGCTAAATCAACTAAGGTATAATGAAACCTCAACTACATGGGGATTAAACCTAATTAGAGTAATTTATAGATATAACGAAACCTCAACATGGCAAAGTATTGACCCCAACAAATCGGGTTTAATCAGCCAATTTGGAAACCTTACAGGTATGAATAATCTTTCGACAAAAAAACACATCGAAATTTTGCCCTATTTTATGAGCGGTTATAAAAATTATTTACCCCAAACAGGAAACCCTTTTGCCGATGGCAGCGATATGATTTTTAATGCCGGAATTGATGGGAAAATATCTATCACAAACGATTTTATGCTCGATTTTACTATTAATCCTGATTTTGGCCAAGTTGAAGCCGATCCTTCTTCGGTTAATCTTAGTGCTTTTGAAACTTATTTTTCCGAAAAACGACCTTTTTTTATTGAAAACAAAAACATAACAAATTATTCTTTTGGCTGGAATATTGAAGATTTATTTTATTCTCGTAGAATTGGCAGATATCCTCAAAATTACCCCGATGTTAATGATGATGAATTTGTAAAAATGCCTAATAATACTAGAATGTTGGGTGCTTTAAAATTTAGCGGAAAGTCTAAAAATGGTTGGTCGATTGGAATAATTGAAAGCCTTACTAAAAGAGAATTTGCTCATATTTATCAAACTGATGGAACAATCAGAAAGGAAAGTGTTGAACCTTTAACAAATTATTTTGTTACTAGAGTTCAAAAAGACATTAATAAAGGAAATACTCAAATTGGTGGTATTATTACTTCTACATATCGAGATATCCAAAATCCAAATTTATTATTCCTTAATAAAACAGCAACAACTGCCGGTATAGATTTTAAGCAATATTTTAATCAACGTAAATTTTTTGTGTCGGGTAAAGCCATTGTTAGTAATATATCCGGTTCCACCGAGGCAATTCTGTATCAACAAACAGCTCCACAAAGATATTTTCAGCGACCTGATGCAAATTATCTTTCTGTTGATTCTAATTTAACTTCTCTTTCGGGATCTTATGCTTTTTTTACTTTTGGGAAAGAAGGTATAAAGGGGGTAAGATATAGTGCTTCTTTTTATTACGCATCTCCCTCTTTTGAAGTAAACGACATGGGGTATTTACGAAATGTTGATTATTTAACTGATATTTTTTGGATAGGATACACCTTACCCGAAAGCAAAGGAATTATTAATCAATTTAATATTAATTTTGCTCAGTGGGCTGCTGTTGATAATGGTTTTGGATATAAATTTTTTGGCTACAATGCTAATTCTTGGATGCAATTTAAAAATTTATGGAGTTTTTGGTGGTACTTCGAAAACAATTTTGAATCAAACTCTTACGAATATCTTAGAGGCGGTCCGGAACTTAAAATGCCCGCTACTCTTCAAGGAAATATAGGTTTTTCAACTAAATCTTCATCAAAATTGGTTTTTGAATTGGGGTCTAGTTTTAAAAAAGATCTTAACAACCACAGCCAATATATATGGATAAGCCCCGAAATAACTTATCGCCCAATAGATATTTTTTCTGTAAATCTTGACTTTAGTTACTCAAAAAATTATAATAATCTTCAATATATTGATCAAGTTAATTTTGATAACCAAACTTCATACATATTAGCTTCTATCAACCAAAATACTATTAATTTTACATTTAGAATGGACTTAAATATTACCCCGGACTTGACATTGCAATATTATGGTTCACCTTTTATAAGTTCTGCTTTATTCTCTGATTATAAACATATTACAAATTCTACTGCTGATAATTACAACAATAGATTTCAAATATACCCAAACAATATACTCGATTACAATAACTATACATTAGATTTTAATCAGGACGGAATAGTTGATTATGATATTGGTCTTCAGGACTTTAATTTTCGTCAATTTAGATCAAATTTAGTTTTGCGTTGGGAGTACATACCCGGCTCTACCCTATTTGTTGTATGGAGTCATGAGCAAACAGATTTTTTAAATATTTCTGAATTTAATTTAGCTAACGACATAATAAATCTTTTTACAATATATCCTACAGATGTATTTCTTATCAAACTTCAACACAGATTTTCATAATTTTTAAGCTATTAACTTGTAATTTTAATCAATAACAGGATTTTTAAAACTCTTTAATCAAAGTAAATAATATAAAAAATGCAACTATGTTTAAAAGCTTAATCAAATTAAAAAAAAAAAATTATTTTTAGCAAAAATTTTTTAAAAATTTAAAAACAATCTATATGAAACGTATTAGTATTTTATTGCTCAGTTTTGTGTTAATTTTTAGCAACTTAGCAAAAGCTGACGAAGGTATGTGGTTTTTAGCCTTTTTAAATAAAAACTATAGTCAAATGCAAGCTTTAGGATTTAAGCTTACAGTAGAAGATATTTATAGTATCAATAAATCAAGTTTAAAAGATGCCGTTGTTGCCTTAGATCATGGAAGTTGTACAGGCGAAATTGTTTCAAACCAAGGATTATTATTTACAAATCACCATTGTGGTTATGGCGAAATTCAAGCTCATAGTACAGTTGATCACGATTATTTAAAAGACGGTTTTTGGGCGGCTTCATTGGAAGATGAACTACCTAATCCGGGAAAAACTGTTTCTTTTCTAATTAGAATGGAAGACGTTACTGCTAAAGTTTTAGCAAATGTTAACGACAATATGTCTGAAACAATGAGAGACGCCTATATTACAAGAACTATTGACGGAATAATTGCCGATGTTACCGACGGAACAAATTACGATGCAGAAGTACAATCAATGTACGAAGGAAATGCATATTATCTTTTTATTTACCAAACATTTAAAGATGTTCGTTTAGTTGGAGCTCCTCCTTCATCTATAGGAAAATATGGCGGCGATACAGACAACTGGATGTGGCCTCGTCATACCGGCGATTTTTCTATTTTTAGAGTTTATACTGCTCCCGACGGTTCTCCTGCTGAATATTCTCCTGATAACATTCCTTTAGTTCCTAAAACTTTCTTAAAAGTTAACATTCAAGGCGTTAAAGAAAATGATTTCACTATGATTATGGGATACCCCGGAACCACTAACAGATATTTATCTGCTGCCGAAGTTGAAGAAGTTATCGAACACGAAAATACTATCAGATACGATGTTAGAACTATTAAATTAGACATACTAAAAAAATATATGGACGCAGATCCTAACGTGAAAATTCAATATGCTGCAAAATATGCTCAATCAGCAAATTATTGGAAATATTCTTGGGGACAAAACTTAGGCTTAAATAATCTTAAAGTTGTTAAACGTAAAAAGAAATTACAAAAAGATTTAATGAAATGGGTTAAAGCCGACAACGCAAGAATGACAAAATACGGTGATATGTTTAATATTATCCAAACTGCTGTTGAACAACACGAAGTGGCTGACATCGCTCAAAATTACTGGTTCGAATCTATATATTTAGGTTCCGAAATTATCAGCTTTACTTTAAGTAACTTTGGATTGTACAGAACTCTTCAAGGCGGCGAACAAGCAGAAATTGACTCTATGGTTACTGTTATGACTGAAAAAGCCGACGAATTTTTTAAAGATTTTGACCCTAAAGTAGACAAAGAACTTTTTATTACACTCGGAAAAATATATTTAGACAAAGTTAAAGAAGAATATTACCCCTCAATTTACGAAGATGTTCAAGATGAATATAATAGCGACTGGGCAAAATACGCCGATGCTATTTACTCTTCTTCTATTTTTGTTGATAAAGACAGATATATGAATTGGTTAAAAAATCCTTCTGCTGATGTATTTTCAGAAGATATTGGATTTAACTATTCTTATAGCATGCTACAAGCTTATTGGGCAATATCTGATGTGAAAGACGATATTGATAAAGATTATCAAAAAGGAAGAAGATTATTCCTTGATGCATACATGAAATGGTTAGCTGCTAATAATCCTGATCAATTATTTTACCCCGATGCTAATTCTACTCTTAGATTAACTTACGGAACTGTTGGTGGATATACTTATGATAATATTAAATACAACTATTTTACTACCATAGACGAATACATGGCTAAAGAAGATCCAAATAATCCTGAATTTGAAGTTACTCAACGAATGAAAGATCTTTATAAAGCTAATGATTGGGGCAGATATGCCGACGATGACGGTACTCTTCATATCGACTTTTTAACTAATAACGATATAACAGGCGGAAACTCCGGTAGTCCTGTTCTTAACGCAAATGGCGAACTTATTGGTTTGGCTTTTGACGGAAACTGGGAAGGAATGAGCGGTGATATTGCTTTTGAACCTGAATTTCAAAAAACAATATGCGTTGACGTAAGATATGTCCTTTGGGTCATTGATCAGTATGCCGGTGCTAAAAACCTTATTGATGAACTAACTATTATCGAATAATTATTTAGGGGCTTTTGCCCCTTTTTTTTAACCATAAACTTGTTAACATGTTTGTAAGTTAACTATAACTCGAAAAACCCGAAAACTGGTTAACTCGAAAACTCGAAAACACAACAACTCTAAAACTCGATAACTCAAAAAAACACTTAATATATGTCATTTTTAACAGAAAGATTAACCGAAGAAGCACTCACTTTTGACGATGTGCTATTAATTCCTTCATTTTCAGATGTTTTGCCTCGAAATGTTGATGTAAAAACAAAATTCAGCAGAAATATTTCTCTAAATATGCCTATAATTTCAGCTGCTATGGATACTGTTACCGAAAGTGCTATGGCTATTGCGATGGCTCGAGAAGGTGGCATTGGTGTTATTCATAAAAATATGAGCATTGAACGACAGGCTCGGGAAGTTAAAAAAGTTAAAAGAGCCGAAAACGGAATGATTATCGACCCGGTAACTATCAGTATTGATAAAACAGTTGGAGATGCTCTTATAATTATGAATAAATTCAAAATCGGAGGTATCCCTGTTACTGATTCTCAAAATAAACTTATTGGCATTGTTACTAACAGAGATTTAAGATTTGAAAAAAATCTTGCCGAAAAAATCAGTTCTGTAATGACTTCCAAAAATCTTGTTACTTCCGATTCAAGCATTGATTTAGAAGAAGCAGCCGATATTCTTCAAAAATATAAAATCGAAAAATTACCGGTAATTGATAAAAACGGAGTACTTATAGGCCTTATCACATATAAAGATATTACTAAGGCAAAAGACAGACCTTTTGCAAGCAAAGATAATAAAGGTCAACTACTTGTTGCTGCTGCTGTTGGTATTGGTGCCGACACTCATATGAGAGCTAAAGCATTGGTTGAAGCCGGTGTTGATGCAATTATTATTGATACAGCTCACGGTCATAGTTTTGGTGTTATACAAACTTTACGTAACTTAAAATCAAAATACGGAAAAGAAATAGATATTGTTGTGGGTAATATTGCCACAAGTGAAGCGGCTATTATGCTTGCCGAAGCTGGTGCCGATGCTGTTAAAGTAGGCATTGGACCGGGGTCTATTTGCACAACAAGAATAATTGCCGGTGTTGGTGTTCCACAAGTTACAGCTATTTATAATGTTGCCAAAGCATTGCAGGATCTAAGTATTCCGGTAATTGCCGACGGTGGTGTTAGATATTCGGGCGATATTGTTAAAGCTCTTGCGGCTGGTGCTTCAACTGTTATGGCCGGATCTTTATTTGCCGGCGTTGACGAATCTCCGGGCGAAACAATTATTTATCAAGGCAGAAAATATAAAACTTATCGCGGAATGGGCTCGGTTGAGGCTATGCAAGAAGGCTCTAAGGATAGATATTTTCAGGATATGGAAGACGAAATTTCTAAACTTGTTCCCGAAGGAATTGTTTCTCGCGTTCCGTTTAAAGGTAATTTAGGCGAAGTTTTTTATCAACTCGTTGGTGGTTTAAAATCCGGAATGGGATACTGCGGTGCTCATAATTTGCTTGAACTTCAAAAAACCAAATTTGTTAAAATTACTAATGCCGGTTTTGTTGAAAGTCACCCACACGATATTACGATTACTCGCGAAGCTCCGAATTATTCAAGATAAATTTTATGCCGGCTAAAAGATATTAGTCGGCTTTTTTTATTTTTCAATCCTTTTAAAAATCAATAAATACTATTAAATCTTGGATTAACTACATTATTATAAATTGATCCAAAAGTATAAGAAAAGCCTGCGGAAAACCAATAACTAAAATTTGTTGAATTTTGTTGTTGTCTTAGCAAAATTTCTTCGTAACTTAAATTATCTTTGGGCATAAAAATCTGATCGTGAATTATTGAATATGATCCATAAAATTCAACGGTAAAACCCTTGAATAATCTAACACTCAATGAATTATCAAAATTAAACCTGTTTTTTGAAAAATCATGCAAATATGTTTCTACACTCACCGAAGTATTTATAGAACCCCAGGGTTTGTTTATTTCAAATGCTGCCGCAAAACGATGATTAAATAATAATTCTTCGGTTTTATTAAAAATAGTTGTATCATAATATTCATAATATTTAGAACCAATTAAATACTGAAATCGTAACTGTTTTACGTTTGACTCTGAATATGGAAAAATATTATACTCTATTGTTGGCCATAAACCTGTAAATAATTTTTTATTATTGTAGGAACTGTTACCTAAATCGTTGCTAAAGCCTATAGCAAAATGTTCGCCTACACTTCTAACTACTAAATTCCTAAAATAATTAGTAACCCTCTGGCTTTTAATAGTTTGATCTTCTAAATAATAAAATTCTTTGTAATAATAATTATTATATTCAATCTCAATTTTCCATTTGTCGGTAATTTTATTTGCA
>JAFGXO010000209.1 GCA_016936595.1 Bacteroidales bacterium
CTGATGTTCTTGAAACAATTTTACGAAAATTTGTAAGCGATAGGAAGTTCACTGCATTTTTTGGTAATTTAAGAATTTTACCTATTCTTGAAGATGACAAATTTACATTTACTTATAAATTGATTGGTTTTGAGTGCAATAAAGTAAATGATATTTTTATAAAAACAATTAGCGGAAATTCAAGTTTTGTAGATTTTCTGATTTTTTATCAAAATAAACAACCCAAATTAACAGATAATCCAATTTATGCAATAGAGGAAACAAAAACAGATGATAAGGAAAGTAGGAATACTGGCGTTTACCAGCGCTGCTCAAAATTTGTTTTCATAAACAATTATTATCCTGATGTTACTAAAATTATGCTTTACAGCTTACGAGTTGAGCAGAAAAAGAAGCCAACCGAAACTTACATTTTTGGAACTCGTTTGCTTTTAACTCTTGGCGTTGAAATTTTGGGTAAAGACTTGAATAGTAAAGTATTTATTCCATTTAAGTCGATAGATGAAATTATTGATTTCAAGAAAAATATGCGAAAAGCACCAAAAGGGAATATTCCTATTTTGCTTACAAAATATCGCAACAGAATTGAGATTTCAGGTCGTTTATTCAAATCAGGAAGACTTTCTCACGACCCCAATATTGGTGCATTGAGTATAATTTCAGCAGTTTTGCGTAAATTAGGTTGGACAAAAAAAATTATAATAACTCAACACGGTTTGAAACAAAATCACGTTGGCAAAACAAATAAATTCGTTCAAATTGCAAATGTGTTAGACTTAGAATTAAAAAATTTAAGAATTCCAACAGCAACACTAAATAATGACTATTGGAAATATGAACACGAGGGAGAAAAACTTGGAACTATTTTCATACATCTTGTAGTAGAAAGTTTTACAACAGGATATTCAATTTTTGAAAATCACGCTGGCTGTGAAAAAGGATATTTTTGGACAAAAGATGGCGAACCAATTGTTCTCGAAAAATATTCTAACAGAGCAGAATACAAAGCAGGAGATAAGTCAAAAATCATTCATATCCCTGATTTAATTTTGATTGATTTTGACAGAACAGAAGTTATAAATATTGAAGGCAAAAAGTATCAATTCAGGCAAAATGGTATTGATGAGTTAAATAATTACGATTTCATTGAAGAACATTACATTCAAAAACATTATCCTAATTTTTCGATAACAAGAACGGTAGTATTATACGGTAGTGATAAAGAGGAAATTATTGAAATAGAAATAGGTTTTCTATTAAATGAAAAAGGTGGATTGATACTTGGGATAAAAGCACCTGAGTTATTTAAAGGTGCAATTAAAAACCTTTTAGATTTTTGGAACTAATGAGATTTATTGGAAACAAAGAAAACTTAGTAGAATGGATTTTCTCTGAAATTCAGAAAAATGATATAAAAGGTAAGCATTTTTTTGATTTTTTTGCAGGAACTTCAAATGTCGGACGTTATTTCAAAACAAAAGACTACGTGGTTGTTTCATCTGATTTATTGTATTTTAGCTACGTTTTACAAAAAGCGTATATTGAAAATAACGAACAACCTAAATTTAAAACATTATTAAAAAACATTAATGTTCAATCAAAAACACTTTTTGCAAGAGAATTGGATTTAGTTTTTGAGTATCTTAATAATTTAAAAGGCATAGAAGGGTTTATTTATAAAAATTACACTCCCGAAGGAACAAAAAAATTAGAACTGCCAAGAATGTATTTCATTAATGAGAACGGAAAAAAAATTGATGCAATACGACAACAAATCGAAAATTGGAAAAATGATAATTTAATAACTGAAAACGAATATTTTATATTACTTGCAGGACTGATTGAAAGTGTGCCATTTTATTCAAATATTCTTGGAGTTTACGCTGCATTTAAAAAAGATTGGGACCCAAGAGCAATAAAAGCGTTTGAATTAAAACCAATAAATCTAATTAACGGAGATAAAAAACATTATTCTTATAATCAGAATAGTATGGAACTTTTAGATAAATATGAATTTGATATAATTTATCTTGACCCACCATACAATCAAAGACAATATGCACCAAATTATCATTTATTGGAAACAATCGCAAAATATGATAACCCTGAAATAAATGGAGTTTCAGGAATGCGAAATTATCAAAATCAAAAATCAGATTTCTGCAATGCTGAGAAAGCATTAACAGAATTAGAAAAAATACTATTATCAAAAAATTACAAACACCTACTTTTAAGCTATAACAATGAAGGCATTATGCCACAAGATAAAATAACAAAACTTATGAAAAACTATGGAGATTTAAACCTTGTAGAATATGACTATTTACGATTTAAATGCAACAATAACGGACAAGCAAAAAATAAAAAATTCATAAAAGAGCAACTTTATATATTAAAAAGAAAATAAAAAAAAGAGCCTATATCATTGTGTTTAATTTCATTTGCTTTCGTAGGTGCAAAAATTGTCTATGGGTGCGTTTAAATGAACATTTTACTTTCAATTTACAAAGTGCGAAAAAGCCAACAAAAACAAAGCAATACACGTTA
>JAFGXO010000035.1 GCA_016936595.1 Bacteroidales bacterium
AAAGATTATTAGAGTATTCAATAAATACTAAACCTTATATTTACAGAGATATAATTAGTCAACTTGAAATGTCTTAATATGCAAAATTAAAAAATATCTATTTGTAATCAAACATCAGAAAAAATCAACTAACACTATCCAAATAAAAATAAAATTTTAGATTCAAATAAAATGGTATAAATCCATATTTAGTTCCCTCCATTGGAGCAATTATCGAAAAAGGACGATTTACAAACAACAAATCAAAAGAAAAATCTGTTTTTTTTCTGATTTTAAACTTTCCGGATAAACCAGTTTGAATAATAGTTGATGTAAATGAATAAAAACCGTCTTTAGGTATATTATTCAAAATTTTCCCATTTTCATCAGTAATTTCGTTAAAACGTTCAATTACATAGTCTGAATTTTTTATATGTGTAAAGATATTTTGCTTTATTGAAAATTTGAAGCCCAAAAAAGCATTATCATTAAATTTATAAGCAGGCATTAGATCAAAATAAAAATCAAAGGGTACGAATTTTCCTAAAATTTGATTTTGATATGCCGTAGAAAAGTAAACTCTGTTATTAATTAAGAATTTATTTTTATTCAGCAGATTAAAATCAGAGCCAAGTTGAAGTTCAAAAGCACTTACAGATTTTTTTTTGATGAATAATAAAACAGGTAATTTTGTTTTAATAAAAGGCTTAAACTTATTTGAAATTTTGCATTTATTGTTCTGAAATTCAACATCAAGTGAAGCAAAACTCTCTATATTAAAACCCAAATTAATTGAATTTGCGGTATTTTGCTGAGCATCAACAAAAGATGAAATCAACAAAAAGAAGATAAAAATAGTTGTTTTTAGAAATTTATATTTCATAATCTTAATATTCAATCAAATATTTTTTTATCACATCAACTAAAGTGTCAAATTGTTCAACCACCATTCTGTGTCCGGCATTATTAATTTTCACAACTTCGGCGTTTGCAAATAATGGTTTTTGATATTTTTCTTGAAAATCGTATCCTATTGGGCTACACGAACCTCCAACTAACAAAACTTTATTAGTAAAATCAATTAAATTTTGAGTAAAATCGTAATCCATTGAAGTTCCATTCATTAATTCGGCGTCCCAAGTTATCACAGCTAAAACTCCAAGCCGCCAAACAGGCCAATCGGGCAAATTATTTTGGTTGCAATAAAAATTAGGGACAGCAGATTCTAATATTGCTAATGCCTGATAATCAAGAACTTCATTATTATTTGCAGACATATAATTAGTGTTATACGTCATATCTAAAAATCCGCCGGTAAAAAGGTCTAATTCTATTCCGGCGTCATCTACCAAATCTGATTTTAAAACATTTGGCTCCAGCAAAACAGCTTGATTTACATCATTTGGATATGTAGCTAAGTAAACAGCAGCAAATAAACCAGACCACGAATGCGAAATTATATTTATTTTACCATCGGGCGAAAAAATGTTTTTCATTGCTTTAATTTCATCTACCATAAAATTAATAGAAAGCTCTTGGGCTGTACATCTTTCAGAAAGTCCGTTTCCTCGCATATCCCACATCACCACATAATATTTATCGGATAAAATTTCAAAAGGTAAAAAAGCTCTCATATCCGACAACGAACCATGAATAACAAATAAAACCGGATTTTCAGAATTACCAAAGGTTTTGTAATGAACTTTACGATCTTTATCTGCAATATTTATTGTTAATGACTGTAAATTAGGATTTTCGGCAACTGTTGCCGGAACTAATGAATTAAAATCATTTGCTTTTTGACAAGAAAAACCGATAAAAAAAATAACAACAAAAAAAGCTACTTTAGGTTTCATTTTTATTCGGGTTTAAAAATCATTTTAAATTTTGCATTATCTTTAACTCTTTGTAATGAAAAATAATCATCGTGATATTGGCCGGAAAGATAACGTTCAGTTTGGTCGCAATAAAATTTACTTGAAGGTATTCCTGATTGCCCTGTTGGAATAATTGTTTGTGATGTTTCCCAATTGTTAACTGTAAAAATATGACGATGAGAAGCACCGGTTGTAACTTTATAATTTGAATTTAAAGGATAAGAATATGGAGAAACAGTATGGTTACTACCTCCAACACCATAAGGACCTCTGTTAAATTTGAATAATAAATCAAGAATTTTAACTTTTGAAAGCGGGTGTTCAAAAGTTATTGTATGAATTTTTTGATATTCCCACAAAGCAACATCATTTCCTAATTGAGCCGACAGAGTATCAATGGTTTTAGTATATGCTATTCTAAAAATATCGGTAATATTTTCGGTTACATCAGCAGTATTTATATTATCAAATAAAACAGAACTTTTGTTTTGATACAAATTAAGTATTATATTGTAAACCAATATCTTAGATTTGTAAAAGTCATCAAAAGCCGAACCAAGTTCATCGGCTGCAACTTCATTTAAAAACATCAAATTAAATTGTTCAAAAATCAAAGGAGCTACTCCGTCGGGGGTCATATTTCCGTCCCATGCCGAAAGAAATTCTAATGCTCTTTGATATTTTGGATCATCAAAATTAAGGCTTGCTATTTGAAAAATCATATCCGGTAAAATTGATTTTGCAAAAGCAGAGTTTTGATCGTTTTGAACTAATTTCATGTAATCTACAGAAATTGAGTCATTTGCAGAAAGCATTTCCACAATACGTTTATATCTAAAATCCTGATAGTAATACTGTGATATATAATAGTTTACATCATTTGAGCTTTTATTATTTGCCGAAGCAACAAATCCGCAAGTTGGATTGTATTCAAAAGGCAAACTATCGAATGCTATAAAACTATCCCAATCATATTTTGAAGTATCTCCGGGGAAAAGCATAAAGCCCGGCACTATTCTTTTAGGCACACTTCCAACTAATTGAATGCCTATATTACCCTGATTATCAGCATAAACAATATTCTGACTAACAGCTCCAAAGTCTTTACAACCTTCTCTAAATTCGTCCCAATTTGAAGCTCTATTTAACTTATAAATTCCTCCAAATTCATTACTGTAATCATAACCAATCCAATGCATTGAAATAGCTTGATTAAGTTTTTTAAATTCAGAAATAATTGGACCTCTGTGAGTATATTTAATTTTTCCGATAAGAGTGTCTCCTTCTTTTGTAACAATTTTTTCTGTATCAATTTTTAAATTAACCCATTGCCCATCAAAAAAATATTGAGTTGAATCATCATTCAAAGTTTCAATATAAAAATCAGTTCCATCAAGCATAACATTAGTTAATCCCCAAGCTATATTTTGATTATGTCCGGCAACGATTCCGGGAGCTCCGGGAATTGTTAAACCGGCAACATCTACTTTACCTTCAACAGATAAGTGCATTTGATACCAAATTCCGGGAATCCCAAAACCAAGATGCATATCATTACATAAAATTGGTGCTCCTGTATTTGTTTTTTGCCCGCTTACTGCCCAATTATTACTTGCCATAAACGGAACAATTCCAAGATCTAAAATATTTTGCCCCATAGTTGAAATAGGACTCGATAATTCAGAAGTATCGGATAATGTAATATCATAAATTTGCATATTATCAGAAAAATTTGGAACAAAATCAGCAAAAATAGCAGAATCAACACGTTGCTGAATTTTATACAAAGCAATTTCGTTGCTCCAAGCTGTAACTAAATCCCAAGCAATATATCCTATAATATTTAATGAGTTTTGAGGTTGCCATTGGGCAGGTTTATATCCCAAAATTTTAAATTCTATGGGTAATTTTTTACTGTTTTGTTGAATATATTGATTAACTCCATCGGCATAAGCATCAAGTACAAGTTTTTGATCATTAGGCAAATTTTGGTAAATTTCTTCAGATTTTTGTTCAATTTTCAAACTTCTGAGCATTAAATCGGTTTTGAAAAAGTCAGCACCAAAAATTTCGGACAAAGTACCTTGAGTAGCACGTCGTATTAAATCCATTTGCCACAAACGATCTGATGCAAGAATATATCCTGCTGCACGATATAAATCTTCTTCGTTTTGAGCTATAATGTGTGGAATACCATTTTCGTCTCTATATACCTCTACTTCGGAATTTAGATTCAATAAAGTGATATTTTGATTGTAATCGGGTAAAGGTGTAGTGTTAAATTTTTTCAAAAAAACCACCAAACCAATAACTATAATAATTAAGGAAACAAATAGAATTACAAGAATTTTTTTCATATCAATTTTTTTAAATATTTTGCAAAAATAATTAAAAATTTGCAAATAAAAACAAAACTATTATTTTATTAAAAGTCAGTAATTTAAAAATAATTTTTAAAAAAAAAACACCTTTTTCATAAAAAAACAAATGCTAAATTTTAAATAATTTATTATATTTGTTCTGGCTCAAAAAAGTATTATCGAAAAATAAAATGCAAAAAATAACATAATTTTTTTCATAAAACAATTTAATTTTAACATTATTATTTTAAAAGCTTTAATATTATGGCACAATTCCCCTCGCATGTAACATCATTAAATGTTAAACCAAACGAAAATTTTAGCGTAAAAGGAAATCTAAGTTCAGGACAACAAATGTCCGATTTATTATGGGCAGCAAGAAGTTCTGTTGCATGTTTTCCGGGCACTCAAAACTCAAAATTTACCGGTAATCATGTTTTATACTCAATGGAATTACCGCCAAAATCAGAGCTTAAAATAACGGTTGTTCCTGATAACCCAAATGACAACTTCAGTTTATACGCTTATCAAATAGGAACAACAAATTACAGCACCGTACCGGATTTAAACAGTTGTGTAAGTTGCGAAGCCGATTATAAATGGGATTATCCCAAACGCGGAAAAACGCAAGATCATAGCCGAAGTGTAGCTCTAAATGCAATAAATAATCCGTACAATGTAGTAATTGGAGTTGTTGGTGCAGAAAGCTCAATATCAGGAAGTTACGCTCTAAAAATTGAGCTTGTATCGGCAATTACAAACAACGCAACCCAAAAGCCCTTAAAAATATATACTGCAACAGCCCAAAAAGGCAAAACCCTTGCATACGCAGGCAATTTAGCCGATGGCGTTGTGATACAAAATTTAAGTTGGGCCTCAAAAAGTTCTGTAGCATGTTTTCCGGCTACTCAAAATCATAAATTTACAGGTAATCAGATTATTTATATTACCGAAATTCCGGCTCACTCTATTATGGATATTTCTATTATTCCCGATAATCCAAATGCAAACATGAGTTTGTGGGCTTACCAAGTTGGAACAACAAGTACTGCAATGGTGCCGGATTTAAACTCATGTGTTTCCTGCGAAGCTGACCACAAATGGGATTATCCTAAACGAGGCAAAACTCAAGACCACACCAGAACTGTGAGCTTAAACGCTATTAACAATCCCTACAAAGTTGTTATTGGTGTTGCAGGTGCCGATGGCTTAAAAGAAGGAAAATTTAAAATTCAAATTAAAGTTCAATAAATAATTAAATAACTTTGCTTAATGAAATTTATAAATAATTACCAATAGATGCGTAATCAAATATTTCATTTATAAAAGCTTCGGATATTAGGGTATCTGTTTTCCATTCAATATTGTATTTTCATAATATAACACTTAACACATAGTTATCATAAACATCTAAGATTGCAATAGTATTATTAAAATCATGATAGATTTGTTTGCTGCCAATTTTTTGAAGTGGAAGTCCAATATTGTTCTTTAATTGATTAGAAGGCATTCCGAGAAAAATATTTTCAAAAACTTTATATTTTTCAAAATCATCATAATTATTCGTACTCAACATTACACAAAAACCAATTATTTGAATGAAAATCCCAGCTATTTACTGCAATAATTCGGTTTTTATTTTTTGAAATAATATAATTAACTCCAACATCTCCCTGAAAATTAATTCCTTTAATGAGATAATTATTAAAATCTTTTATTTCTACATATCTTTGATCTTTTTCTTCTATCATTCCACAAAAACCTTCATTTAAAGACAAATCAAGAGAAAAAATATCACTTAAACTCCTCATTTTAATAATTTGAATTAACAAACTTGCTTTAAATTCAGATTTATAAACAATTTTTTTCACTTCGCATAAGCAAAACCGAATTGACAAAATCTCTGTTTCGTTTTCAAAACCATTATAAAAAGCAGATGCATCAACATAAAAAACAGAAATATTTTTTTCCAAATCAATATTTTGTGGTCCAACAATATCTATAGTATAATAGTTAAATAATTGGGGAATTTGTTGCAAATATATTTCAGTATTAACAATATCTTTCCAAAAAACATCTAAAGCTAAAAAACAATTTTTGGTTTCAAAATTTCTTTCTTTTTCATAATTCTCGCATGTTTCACATTTTAATTTAATAAGACCTTTCATAAAATTTGAATATTTTTTTAGTTGATATAAACTTCTTCATTTATCTTAATTAAGTAATTCCACACAACAAAGTAACTAAAAAATATGGTTAATCATAAAATATTTTATTTTTATTTTTATTTAAAACAAAAAAATATTTTCACCTTTGTGGCTCTAAACATTTAACTTTTAACAACCAAATTATAAAAATAATTCTGGTTAGCACATTGTAAAACATCAAAAAACAAAAAAATGAAACAAATCTACACAATTGGTTTACTGGTAATTTCAAACGCTTTTATGACTTTGGCTTGGTATGGCCATCTAAAATTTGTGGAATTAAAGTGGTTTTCAAAATTAAGTTTAATAGGTGTTATTTTTTTTAGTTGGGGAATAGCATTATTTGAATATTTTTTTCAGGTTCCGGCAAACAGAATAGGATATTCGGGTAATGGTGGCCCATTTAATTTACTTCAACTAAAAGTTTTACAAGAAGTTATAACACTTGTTGTATTTACACTTTTTACTCTATTAGTATTTAAAACCGAACAATTTAGAATAAATCATATAATCGGATTTATTTTTTTAGTTTTGGCAGTATATTTTATATTCAAAAAATAAAAATGGCATATAAGTTGTTTGTCAAAAAATAAATTGAAAAAAAATTTGTTATATAAAAAAAAAATATATTTTTGCACGATTTTTAAGTTAAACTAAACTTTACAAATTATGTATTGGACATTAGAACTTGCATCAAAACTTGAAGATGCACCTTGGCCTGCATCAAAAGATGAGCTTATTGACTACGCTATTCGTTCTGGAGCTCCTTTAGAAGTAATAGAAAACCTACAGGAAATTGAAGACGATTCGGAAGTATTTGACAGTATAGAAGATATTTGGCCGGATTATCCGAGTAAAGAAGATTTTTTCTTTAACGAAGATGAATATTAAGTAAAACAAAACACACTAAAAAAACGATAAAATCGAATCTAAAAAGCTGTTATTTATTTTAGCTTAAAGGTTCGATTTTAGTTTTTTATAGATCATCAAACTTGCCCAAGCATCTGTTGCTGCATAATATTTTTGTGCTACAGACAAAACCTCTACCTCCCAATTTGACCGCTGTTGTCTTTTAGATACTCTACCATTTAAAACAATTGCACTCATTTTCTTTAAACTTATGTTTTCTATTTCAAAGTTTTTGACGTATTTTTGCAGTTCGATAAAATTTGAGGCAGTAAATTTTTGAAGCCCTAAAAGGTCCTTCAAATCTCCATTAATAGCAACGCCTACTTTTGTTATTTCGGGCGATGATAATAATGAAAATATTGGCTTTAAATCGGTTAAATAATGTAAACGAAATAAAAATGCTTCTTTTTCGGTTGATAATTGAAGCAACGAAACTTTATTTTTTTTATTTTTTTTAAAACAAGGCTTTGTTTCGGTATCAAATCCAATACAAGTTTCTTTTTTTAAAATATTAACGGCATAGTCAATATGAGCATCTTCTTCTACAACAAAAATTTCTCCTTCAAATTGGAGTCTTGGCAGTTCTTTTATTTCGTCGTCGGTAATTTTACTTTTAAACATCAGTAAACATTTTTTGCAAAAATAACAAAACATTAAAATATATCAAAATGATAGAATTAATCACCAAAATTAAAAATGAAAAAGTTCTTGAAAATGCTGTAAAAAGATATAAAGAACTTGGTATTATCCTTCCAACTTTCGAGCAACAAAGAAACCCCGATTTAATTCCGGAAAAAATTAAAGAAAGTTTGAAAAATATTGGTTTGTGGGACTTAAATCCACTAAACCTATTTAGAATTACCTGGAAAAACGACCCCGTTGAAAAAGGTGGATTGTTTGGTGAAGTTAATCACATTGAACTTCCATCTAGTCTTACCGGCGTAAAAGCACGTATTGTTCTTTTAGTTGGCAAATGGTTTCCTACTGGTGCTCACAAAGTTGGAGCCGCTTATGGTTGCTTAGCTCCTCAAATTACCACCGGAGGTTTTGACCCTTTACATCACAAAGCTGTTTGGCCTTCTACAGGGAACTATTGCCGAGGTGGTGCTTATGTTTCAAAATTAATGAATACCGAATCGGTAGCCATTTTACCCGAAGAAATGAGCCGTGAACGTTTTGATTGGTTAAAAGATTACATCGGTTCTGAAGTTATTGCTACTCCCGGTTGCGAATCTAACGTAAAAGAAATTTACGACAAAGTATGGGAAATTCGCAAAACACGAGAAGAGTGTGTTACTTTTAATCAATTTGATGAATTTGGAAATGCTGCTTGGCACTATAATACTACCGGTCCGGCAATGCAAGAAATTTATGATAAACTTAAAACCGAAAATTCTTCTTTTAGTGCTTTTGTTTCTGCTACTGGTTCTGCCGGAACTATTGCTTCAGGTGACTTTTTACGAACTATTCACCCACTTATTAAAGTTGTAGCTTCAGAAGCTTTGCAATGCCCTACTCTTTACAATAACGGCTTTGGTGGACACAGAATTGAAGGTATTGGCGACAAACACGTGCCTTGGATTCACAATTCTAAAAACACTAACGTTGTTACTGCTATCGACGATGAAGAAACAATGAGATTACTTAGATTATTTAATGAACCCGAAGGTCATAAATTACTAATTGAAAGTGGTGTGCCTGCTGATGTTGTTAAAAATCTTCCTCTTTTAGGTATTTCAAGCATTTCTAATTTACTTTCGGCTATTAAAGCTGCTAAATATTACGAAATGACCGAAGATGATTTCATTTTTACAATTGCTACTGACTCTGCTGATATGTATCAATCTCGTTTAGTTGAATTAACTGATGAAAGAGGTAAATATTCTGAAATTCAAGCCGCTAAAGATTTCGACTCTTGTTTAATTTCTCAAAAAATTGATTATTTACAAGAACTTACTTTTAACGACCAAAAACGAATTCATAACCTTAAATATTATACCTGGATTGAACAACAAGCTAAAGAACTTGAAGATTTAAACCAATTATGGAGCGACCGTAAAGTTTGGCCTAATTTATTTAATCAAGTTAATAGATGGGACGAACTTATTAAGGAATTTAACCAAAGAACAGGTTTATTGAAAAATTTATAAATTGAAAGTAGGCAGTCCACAGTAGGCAGTCCACAGTAGGCAGTCCACAGTAGGCAGTCCACAGTAGGCAGTCCACAGTAGGCAGTCCACAGT
>JAFGXO010000036.1 GCA_016936595.1 Bacteroidales bacterium
GATTATTAGAGTATTCAATAAATACTAAACCTTTTATTTACAGGGATATAATTAGTCAACTTGAAATGTCTTAATATGCAAATTAAATATATACCAAATCCTCTTTTTTATAAAGATAAACAGGGCAAATATTTAGGCTGCAATAATGCTTTTGAAAAATTTACAGGCAAAACTGAAGCTGAAATAATGGGCAAAACTGTTCAAGAAATTTGGCAAACTGATTTAGCAGAAGAATATCACAAAAAAGATATTGAATTACTCAATAATTCAGACGTTTTTCAATCGTATGAATTTCAAGCTATAGATGCAAACAACAACATTAGAAATGTAATTTTTAGTAAAGCTGTATTTTTTGACGAAAAAAATCAACCGGCTGGAATTGTTGGAATTTATGTTGATACTACCGAATTATTAAAAACTAAAGAAGAATTAATTATTGCAAAAGAAAAAGCAGAAGAAAGCGACCGATTAAAAACCGAATTTATAAATAATATGTCGCATGAAATCCGCACTCCTTTAAACGGAATATTAGGTTTTTCAAAATTATTAAACAAAACAGATAAATCGGAAGAAAAAAGAAAACATTATATAAATATTATTCAAAACAGCGGCAAACAATTAATGCGTATTATTGATGATATTTTAGAAATTTCTGCTTTAGGAACAAAACAAGTTAAAGTAATTAAAAAAGAAATCTATTTAAACGAAATGTTGTTAGAATTATTTTCAATTTTTGATATTAAAGCAAAAGAAAAGAAAATACCACTTTATCTTAAAAACGGACTACCTGATAACGAAAGTTTAATAGAAACAGATGCAACAAAACTTAACAAAATATTAAGTAATTTACTTGAAAATGCTTTAAAATTTACACAAAATGGTTTTATTGAACTGGGTTACACTTTAGAACAAAATATCACTAATCCTTTTTATCAAAATATTCAACTATACGTAAAAGACACAGGAATTGGCATAAAACCTGAAAGTCAGCAACTAATATTCGACCGCTTTTCACAAGCCGAAAAAGAAATCTCCAAAAGCATTGGCGGTTTAGGTTTAGGCCTTTCTATTGCAAAAGAAAATACAGAATTATTAGAAGGAAAGATAATGATAAAATCAGAAAAAGGTAAAGGTTCAACATTTTTTGTTTCAATACCTTGCAAAAAAATAATTTCTGAAAAAAATAACAACTCAAAAGAAAAATGCACTATTTTAATTGCTGAAGATGAAGAAGTTAATTATTTATTTTTAGAAACTTTAATTATAGAAGAAATCAAATTAGATTGTAAATTATTACATGCAAAAAATGGACAAGAAGCAATTGATATTTGCAATAAAAATATTGATATTGATATTATTCTGATGGACTTAAAAATGAACTTAAAAAATGGACTTGAAGCCACAAAAACTATTAAAAAATCAAGAGCAAATTTGCCTATAATTGCACAAACTGCATACTCATCAAACGAGGATAAAGAAAAAGCTTTAGCCGCTGGTTGTGATGATTTTATTTCAAAGCCTATAAGCGAAGAAGTTTTAAAAGAAATTTTACACAAATATCTATTAAATAAAGAATAAACCACATTAAAAAACTTAAACACCCAAATTATTATTTTAAAAATTAAGCAAAAAGATAAAAATCAGCTGTTAATTTCAAATACTCTTCAGAATATTTACCGTTTTTTCTGATAAATAAATTTTGCTCAATAAATGACACTTCTTGTTTTGAAAAAGACATAATTATTCTGTTTGCTGCTTTATTTTCGGTTGGAAAAATATTTAAAATTGAAGTGATAAAGAACTTATTTTTTTTACATAAGGAAACAAAATTTTGGTGCATATTAAAAGGTAAAATAACATAAAATTTACCATTTTCAGATAATAATTTAAATACACTTTTAACAAGCTCAGCAAACGGCATTGATAATGTATGTTTTGCAAGTATTTTTTTTGAATCTTCTGATACTAATTGATTTTCAAAAAAGGGTGGATTTGAAACTATCAAGTCAAATTTATCAGAATTATTACTCGCAAAAGTCAAAAAATCATCATTAATAACTTTTATTTTATTACTCCAAGGCGAATTTTCTACATTATATTTAGCCTCCTGTGCCGCATCTTTATCAATTTCAACAGCTAAAATATCAGCATTTGCAAATTTTTGAGCCATCATTAACGATATTACTCCGGTTCCGGTTCCTACATCAATAATTGTTTTTGAATTATCAATTAAAATAAATGCTCCAAGCAAAACACCATCGGTATTTACTTTCATTGCTGTTTTATTTTGCAGAATTTCAAATTGTTTAAATTTAAAAAAACTCATTTATTTAATTTTATTATTCATCAAAATTAAAACTTAATTAATAATTTTAAAAAAAATTGTTGAAAAACATATTCTATTTTTTTAATAATTATTAAATTTGCGAAAATCGTTCTATAAGAAAATAGTTTTAAATTTTGATTTCTCACAAAATTTAAATTTAAATCCTTTACAAAATAAATTTACAAATTTTATTAACTTAAATCTATGAAAAAAATATCATTAATTTTTGCTCTTTTTTTAGCAACTTTATTTATTGCTTGTAATGAGCAACAAAACACAACAAATTCTATGGATACAGATAATCCTTTATTACAAGAATACACTAATGAGTATGGTATTCCGCCCTTTGATTTAATAAAAACAGAGCATTTTTTACCTGCTTTTAATGCAACAATGGACGAACAAACAGCTATTATTCAACAAATTATCGATAACACCGACGAGCCTACGTTTGAAAACACTATTGAAGCTTTAGAATATAGCGATCTTAAATTAAGTGCTGTTTCTTCTGTTTTTTACAATTATTTAAATATAAACACAAACTCCGAATTGCAAGAAATTGCTCAACAGATGGCTACTTTATCTACTCAGCACAATGCTGATATTATGTACAATAAAAATCTGTTTGCAAAAGTAAAAACTGTTTACAACAATCAACAAAATTTAAATTTAAACCAAGAACAAACTAAACTTTTAGAAGAAACTTACAAAATGTTTGTTAGAGCAGGTGTTGATTTGCCCGAAGATAAACAAAACAGATTAAGAGAAATTAACGAACAACTTTCTAAACTTACACTCCAGTTTGATGATAATAATTTAGCCGAAGTTAATAACTTTAGATTAGTAATAGAAGACAAAGCCGATTTAGCTGGCTTGCCACAAAACATTATTGACGGTGCAGCCGAACAAGCTACAACTGATGGAATAACAGGTAAATGGGCTTTTACAATTCATAAACCGGTTCTTATTCCTTTTTTGCAGTATGCCGATAACCGCAATCTTCGTGAACAAATGTTTAAAGCTTATACCAATTTAGGCGATAACGATAATGAATATGATAATAAAAATATTGTTAATCAAATTGTTAATTTAAGAATTGAAAAAGCAAAACTCTTAGGATATAACAATTATGCAGAATATGTTCTCGAAGAAAATATGGCTAAAACTCCCGATAAAGTTTACGATTTTTTAAATAATCTATTTGAAAAATCTTTGGTTGTTGCACAACAAGAAGCTATTGATTTACAAGCAATGATTGACGCAGACGGAGGAAATTTTAAACTACAAGCTTGGGACTGGTGGTATTACACTGAAAAAATCAGAAAATCAAAATACGATTTAGATGAAGAAGAACTTCGTCCATATTTTCAATTAGATACAGTTTTAAACGGTCTTTTTGCTGTAGTTAAAAAACTATACAATATTGATATTGAACAACTTAACAATGTTCCACTTCCTCACCCTGATGCAATAGCTTTTAAAATTACCAACGCTACCGATGGTAGTCATATTGGAGTTTTATTTATGGATTTTTATCCCCGAGCCTCTAAACAATCAGGTGCATGGATGGACAATTACGTTAACCAATACAAACTTAACGGCGCAAATAATCGTCCGGTAATTACAAATGTATTAAATTTTACTAAACCATCTGGCAACAGCCCTGCCCTATTATCTTTAGACGAAGTTAGTACTTTATTCCACGAATTTGGTCACGGTTTGCACGGCTTATTATCACAATGCACATACCCATCGCTATCGGGAACTTCTGTAGCTCGTGATTTTGTTGAACTTCCTTCGCAAATTATGGAAAACTGGGCTTCTGACCCTATTGTTATCAAAACTTTTGCTAAGCATTACCAAACCGGCGAAGTTATACCTGACGACTTATTACAAAAAATTCAAAATTCCTCAAAATTCAACCAAGGATTTATTACAGTAGAATATCTTGCAGCCTCTTTATTGGATTTAGATTATCACACTCTCACAGAACCTGCTGATTTAGATGTAAATGCTTTTGAAACTGCTGCAATGCAAAATATTAATATGCCCGATGAAATTGTTGTAAGATACCGCAGCACATATTTTGGTCATATCTTTGCCGGAGGATATTCTGCCGGATATTACAGTTATATTTGGGCTGAAGTTTTAGATGCTGATGCTTATCAAGCTTTTAAAGAAACCGGAGATGTTTATAATCAAGATGTTGCAAAAGCTTTTAGAGAAAACATTTTAGAAAAAGGCGGAACCGACGACCCGGTGAAACTTTACATTAACTTTAGAGGTAAAGAACCTAATATTGACGCACTTCTTCAAAAAAGAGGTTTACTATAAAATTTTAAAGCCTCTAAATTGGGGCTTTTTTTATATAATTATCAAAAAATTTGAATTAAAACAGAGCAAAAAACAAATAAAAAACTAATTATGTTTTACTTTTCTTTTTTTATTTACAATGTAAACGCTAAATAAAATTAATACAAGTCCAATAAATGTTGTATAAAAAATTTGTTCATCTAAAATAAAATGAATAAAAAACAGAGCTAAAACAGGCGATAAAAAAATCAAGTTGCTAATTTTATCGGTAGTTTCGGTATATTTTAGAGCATTTAACCAAACAATAAACGTAATACCTAACTCAAAAAAGCCAACATAAACAGCAGCAAATAAAGAATTATTAAACTCAAAACTAAAATCAGAAAACATAAAAATAACAACTATTTCGTAAACAAGTGCAAATGAGAAATTTAAAAATAATTTTACTAACTCATTACGCTTATCTTTCACATTTAAAAGCCAAAATATAGCCCAAAAAAGCGAACTAAAAACAGCAAGAAAAACTCCCCACGGAGAGTCAATTTTTAAGGATTGAATATTTCCTTGAGTAGATATAATAATTATACCTAAAAAACTGATAATAAGAGCAATAAAAACTTTAAGTGATAATTTTTGTTTTAAAAACGGAGCCGATAAAAGCACCAAAACAACAGGCCATGTATAATTTAACGGCTGGGCGATTTGTGCAGGCAAAATTGAGTATGCTTTAAACAAAACAAGATAATATCCAAAAGGATTTAAAAGTGCAACCAAAGCCGATTTTAAATAATCTTTTGAAGTATTCTGCTTAATTAGTTTTAATTTACCCGAAAAAACAATTGCAGTAAAAGTTATAACGATAGAAACTAAAGTGCCAATAAACAACAGTTGCATAAAATCCAGTTGCTTAAGGGAAATTTTAAAAGCCGTTGAAACAGTTGACCATAACAAAACTGCAAGCATGGCAAAAACATAGGCTTTCTTCTGATTTTTCATGCTAAATTTGTAATCCAATAATCAAAATATCGTCAATTTGTTTTTCTTTTCCTACCCAATTATTATAATTATCTTCAATCAAATTTAATTGATTTTTCATGTCTAAATTAGCGGAACTTAACAGCAATTCCTTAAAACGTTGGGTTGTAAATTTTTTATTTTGCTCTCTACTATACAAATCCGGATAACCATCTGAAAACATATAAATCTTATCTCCGTCTAAAAGCTGAACTGTATATTTTTGAAACTGTTTTTGTTCTGTCATAAAAACACCAATAGGCATTCTGTCAACTTTTAATTCATATATTTTTTTATCATTATCAGGCAATTCAAAAATTCTTGAATTAACATTTTCCAAATTAAGAGGTTCGTTATCAGAAATAATATACAAAGAATTATAAGCTCCCGAAAATTCAACAATCTTAGTTACTTTATCAAAAATAATTAGCGATAAATCCATTCCGTCGTGGCTTCCTTCGTAATCATTAACATCTTGTTTTAAAAGTTTAATTACCATTTCTCGTAGTATATTAAGCATGTTATCTGAAGAAATTTCATCATTTTGAGTAACAATTTGATTAAAAAATGACACCCCTAACATACTCATAAAAGCTCCGGGTACACCATGACCGGTACAATCGGCAGCAACCACAAAAATTTTATTTTGTTTTGCAAAAAACCAATAAAAATCTCCACTTACAATATCACGTGGCTTATAATAAACAAACCAATCTTTATAAAAATCAGATAATAAAAACTTATTTGGCAGAATAGCTCTTTGAATACGTTGTGCGTATTGAATACTTGCTTCTATATCATTATTTTTTTGTTGCAACTCGTTACCTCTATCAACTGCTAAATCTCGTTGTAATTCAATTTCACGTTTTTGAGCTTCTATTTCTTCATTTTGACTGATAATTTCTTCCTTTTGTTGCATTATTTCGTTATTTTTCAATCTTAACTCTTCATTTTTTCTTTTTTTAGTTCTTAAAGCCGAAAACAAAGAAATTAAACCCAATATAGCTATAAGTAAAATTATTAAAGAAAAATTTCTAACAATTTTTTGTCTTTTAATTTCAGCAAGATGCACTAACTCTGTTTGTTGTTTTTCTTTTTCAAAGTCGTAAGTAAGAGCCATTTCTGTTAATTGCTGCTCATTATTTTTGTTAAAAATACTATCTTCTGCCGATTTATACTGTTCATGAATTTCAAGAGCTTTTTCAAAATTTCCAACATTTTTATAAGCCTGATACAATACTTTTGTAACTTTACTAATAAATTCATAATCATTATTAACCGAAGCGTATTCAAGAGATTTTATTAGATTGTCTATAGCCTCATTGTGCTTATTTTGAAAGAAATAATAACGCCCATAAGAATATTCTACTAAAGCTAAACCTCTATCATTAACAGGTTGTTGATATATTTCAAGAGCATCATCAATGAAAATTTTTGCACTATCAAAATTCATTAAATCAATGTAAGAATTTGCAATATTAATATCAGCAACTGCAATTTTTGAGGCAGAAGTGTACAAATTTATTGCCCTACGATTAAAGTTAATTATTTTAATATAATCATTTTTTTCTTCGGCATTGGTGCCAAAATTAACGTAAATATCTGCTATATCTTGTGAAGAATTTAATATTCGGTAAATATCTAACGCAATATTATAATTTGAATCTGCTTGATCATATTTTTTCTGTACACTATAAATATTTGCAATAGTTTTATAAATATGTCCAATTTTCAAACTATCAGAATATTTTTTATTGTCAATTTGATCTAAAATACTAAGGGCATCAAAATTTACTGATAAAGCACGCTGATAATTTCCCTGATATCTGTACGCATTAGACAAATTAATATAAGCAGCTATTAAATCACGTTTTTCTTTTACTTGAATAAAAAGATTAATAGCTGTCAAATATTTTTCAATAGAATTATTTATATCTCCCTGATTTTTAAGCAATATTCCAATGTTATTATAAACTCTTCCGGCATTTAGCAAATCTTCATGTTCAAGATAGATATTCAAACTTTCATCTAACAAAATAAATGAAGAATCAATTTCACCGGTATAATAAAATAATATAGCTTTAATTTTTAAAGCTTTAGCAAGCCCTAATTCATAGCTGGTTTGATTTGCAATTAAAATTGATAATTCAATTGAATCAAATGAACTACTTAAATTATATCGAATCATTTGTTCGGCAAACTTATTTAGAGTATTAACTTTTGTTGTATCAGAAGTTGTGGAATTAATAACTTTTTTGAGGCTATCGATAGAGTTATTTTGTGCTATAATATTATTAAAAATCAATAAGAAAAAAAATATTTTAAATAAAATTTTCATCAGATGCTCTTTTAAGATTAGAGTGCAAAAAAATTAGTGTAATAATTTTGTAAATTTAAAAATAAAAACTTTTTAAGAGCAAAAATATAGCCAAAACAAAGAAATTATTTAAACCATTTAGCAACTTTAGAGGCAACTTGAGGCAAACAAAAAACCACTACCCTATCATTAGTTTTTAAAACGGTAGCTCCAACAGCTATTTGAGGTTCATTATCGCGAACGATTCCTCCAATTATTGCATGTTGTGGGAAATCTAAATCTTTAAGCTGTTTTTTGGTTATTTTTGATTTTTCGTGAACAACAAATTCAAAAACCTGTGCTTCAATATCAGCAATAAATTTCATGCTAAGCACCTCAGCATCAACAGAATGTGTAAAAATCTTACTTGCTGCTATTAACTTTTTATTCACAACATAATCAATATCTGTTTTATGTATCAATTCTAAATAATCGGTATTTTCTACTTCGGCATAGGTTTTTTTAACTCCTAATTTTTTAGCCAACATACACGAAAGCATGTTTATTTCAGAATTTCCGGTAACAGCAATAAAAGCGTCGGTTCTACCAATTCCTTCGTCGAGCAAAAAATCGGCACTACGTGCTTCAGAATGGATTACTAAAGTATCTTTTAGCTCATCGGCAATTAAAAAACTTTTTTCACGCGATTTTTCAAAAAGTTTAACATAACAATTTTTTTCAAGATTTTTAGCAAGCTTAACTCCTATTCTACTTCCTCCAAGTATCATAACATTTTTTACCTCAAAACTCGAAACTCCCATTCTTTGTTGAATAAAATCTTTACCTATTTTATCTGTAATAATATATAAAACATCTTCAGGTAATACAACATCAGCCCCACGAGGAATTATTGTATCTGGTCCTCTGTGAATTGCAACAATACGAGCTTGTATATCAGGATAAGCTTTGTCAATATCTACTAATGATTTTAATGCTAATTCCGAGCGTTCATTTATTCTTATTGAAAACAAAAATATTTTTCCTGAAGCAAAATTTACTGATTTTAAAATCCCCGGATATCGCAATTGTTGGGCTATTTCATCGCTAACAATAATTTCAGGATAAACTAAAGAATCAACTCCCAAATTTCTAATCATTTCCTCGTTCTCGGCACTTATATACTCTCTATTATCAACGCGAGCTATTGTTTGTTTGGCTCCAATTTTTTTTGCAATTATGCATGATAAAATATTAGTTTCTTGATAATTTGAAACGGCTACAAACAATTTAGCCTTAGAAGCTTCTGCTTCTGCTAAAACACTCATTGATGTTGCTGTTCCATGTATTGTCATGGCATCAAAATGTGCAGAAATTTCTTGTAAGCGTTCTTTGTCGTTATCAATTACTACAACATCATGATTACTTTCTGTAAACATTTTAACTAAGTGAGTTCCAACACTTCCGGCACCTGCTATTATTATTCGCATTATTTGAGTTTAAAAAAATCGTGCAAACTTAGTAAATTTGTTTTTATTTGAAAAACAAATACTCTTGCAA
>JAFGXO010000210.1 GCA_016936595.1 Bacteroidales bacterium
AGTTTCTAATGCTTTGCATTAGAAACTACTTAAAAATCAAACAGTTAATGTTTTGACAAAAATTCTAATGCATAATTCGGGTTAAATACCCTACATCATTTGTCCACATAGAAATATCACCTGATTTATTTGTTAAATAATCGGAAGAAGAAGCTGTAATATATCCTTGTTCTGCATGGTTGCCCCAAATATAAGCTAAATCCCAATTAGAAATATCGGCAGAAGTAATATTACTTGCCGGATAAGTTTCAAATTCACTAATTAAAAGATAATTAGACAAATCGTTTTCTGTGGGTAAAATTTGCCATAAACCGGCATTATTGTCGTAATACGAAAATTTTTGTGCATCTAAGTCAAACACAAGTAATCCATTTGCAGGGGCAGAAATATTTTGTATCTGTAACGAAGTCATTCTTGGGATTAGAATTCCCATTTCGGTGCTTTCAATGCTTAAAATAGAAGATTCTTCAACTACAGTTGTCCCTAAAATAAGTCGCCCTTGTTCATCGATAATCATTTTAGTTTTAGGTAAGTTATTATTTTCTGAAAAATTAAAAAACAATTTATCTTGATTAGTAATATTCCAATAATTTTCATTAAAATTTTTCGGGAAACTATTTTGTAGTCTGATTGTGGGATAATCAGGAGAGACATTATGATCTACAAGTATATGAATTTGGGCACTTGGGATTTCTGTCCCAACACCAAGATTGCCGCCCATATGATAAATATTTCCGGGTACAGAAAATGGACTTGTTCCAATATTATTTTGAGAAAATGTCATTGATGGCAGGATAACAACAAGTAGTAATAAAATAATGTGTTTTATTGATTTTGTTGTAGTATTTACACCCCCCCCTGATTATTAAGCAACTGATTCATAAGATGTAAAGGTGTTTTGTGTGATTGTTTTGGGTATAAAATAAATACTTTTTTAGTAAATAAAAAAAATATTTTGATGAAATGACGCATAGTGTTGTTAATTATTTGTTGAGTATTAAAATATTGCTGTTGATTTCTAAAAATAATCCAAATCGGCTGTGTATAAAATTTTAGAATACATCAAAAAAACGCCAATAAACAAACAAAAGCAACAAAACCATAAAAGTTGTGATGTTTAAAGTATAAATTAATCTGGAAAAAAAACTCCAAATATTATTTTTAAATAATAAATAATTGAATCTGATTAACGGGGAAATAAGAACTAACAACAGAAACGGAATATATGAAGACAAACTTATTAAAACAGAAGAATAATGTTTAAAAGGCGCAGAAAAATAGTAAATATCAATATTGGTTGCCAAAACAAACATATAATAAAACATCATTATTTCAAATATTGAAAATAAAATTGCAACTCCAGGTTTTTTTAGTTCTTTAAATCTAAATACATGGAAAATTAAAAAATAAAAACCTGATGCAGCAAAGAAAAGCCCAAACATAGCTAATAATAGTCGTAAAAAGTTTGTATTGAATGGGGTTTTATATGTTTTAAGTTTTTCAAATTCGGCATTTTGCGGAAACAAGTCGGGAATATTTAACTGGTGATTACCTTTTGCCAATTCTGTTTCTAAATCAAATTTTACTAATGTGCTGTAATCATGATAAAAATACAGATTTATAATTCCGTCATTTAGATTCCAAATTGATGTTAGCAAAGTTCCATCACCAATTTTTTCTCTGCAAACGTGCATTGTATCAGATAGATTTCTGCAATATTCAAGCGTTGAATCTAAACCTTTTTCAATGAATTTCTTGCCTTTATTATACCTTTGTATCTTTATTTGACTAAAATCAGTAATCTGAGAAGGACAAAAATTAGATAAAACATAAGTAGAATCCGAACCAAAATACAATGTATAAGGTTCTACAATTAAATATTTACCAGATTTATCGACAAAAATAAATATATCTTGTTGATATACACTGTGGTCATATTTTTCAAACATCGCATTAACGTCATCAACATTTTTGCATTGATGTAACACATCTTTCAAAAATCCATCTTGATTAGGTATTTTTTTTCTGTCTGAAAAAGGTTTTCCGTTCTTTGGAGCAACAATAGCGAGTCGAGTGAACGACAAACCAAATTCATTCATTCCTGATTGCGGGGCGTATTTATTTTCGCCGATACTTCTTCCTCCTGTAAAAGCAGCACCGTAACCATCTGTTTCAAACCAAATCACAGGCGTAACGCTCCACGCATCATAATTTGAACCCATAAAAGTAACGCCGTGCCATGTGATTTTGTACATGCTACAAGCAAAAGTATTTACAGAATAAGCTAGCAAAAAAACGCTAATAATGAGTATTTTATATGATTTCATTTTTGAAAATTAACAACAGTTAGTAAGAGGATTTCCACAAAGCCAATCTATTTTTACCCAGCCCTCAATTCCTTTGTATTCTATTTTTGCCCAATTTCCATATAAATCTTTAAGTCCAATGTTGTAGGCTTCTTCATTGATATAACCTATTATTTTACCTTCTCCGGGTTCTGACCAAATTTCAATTTTTTGTCCTCCGTAATTTCTTGTGTCAACAGCAATTACAGAGCCGTGAATCCAACCTTTTCCGCCGGGAATTTCAAAATTATTTTCCATACCAACTATTGGATTTTGAATTTTGAACCAACCATTTTGTGCTTCTGTTACAGTTATAAAAAACTCAAAATCTTCATCATCTTTTACAAGTGTCAAAATAATTTCGCCACCCGGACTTTTTCTAATATTTGTGCCAGATTCATCAGGATCACTCAAATATACTCTTAGAGGAACATGTTCGCAATTTCTTGGTTTTACAACTTCAACTTCAAAATTTTCGAATAAATTTATTGCTTTTAAATAATTTTCAGCTCCTTCTTGTGTCTGATCAAAGACAAAACCTGATAATTCGGGATGATTTTCATTTATCCAATTCTCAAGCGAATCTCTTCGTTGCATCCATAATTCAAAATTTACTAAAACAAATTCTGAAATTACTATTTTGTCTATTTTTTCATTTGAAATATCAAAAATAGTTTTGTAAACCATTACCGTATCTTGCAACAACTCAATTCTTTTACAGTTTTTAGATAAAGTAACTTCGTATTTATCATCAATATTTTTAATTTCAAGAATTTCGTATTTTGGTTCAAATGTAACATCCCAATCAAAATTTGTCTTAAATTCTTCTTTGTTTGAAGCCAATACAAAGTCAGTTTCTTGGAAAATAATACTATCTGATAAGTATTCAGAAAAGACATTAAAATTGGCTTCGTTTAGACCTGAATAATATTTTTCAATTATTTCTTCGGGTGTCGTTTTTTTCTCTGATTCACCGCAGGCAAATAGAAAAAGGATACTAAAAATAAAAAGCAGATTAAATTTCATATTATATATTTTAACAAGGTTCATATCTGTCAAATTGGTTCAGAAAATTGTTTTTAAAAATAAGAATAAAATATTCGTCTTGTAATTCAAATGGATAAATAATTATTTTATTCTCTTGTGTTTCTGGTGAAATTTCTAAATGTAAAACCTCAACTATTTGTTCAAAAGTCATTTTATTGTTAATATCAATTTCATTGATTTTTAAAATATCGGAATCAGTAAAAATAACATTCTGAACTTCCGAGGAATTTTCGTAGACAATATAGTTCATTTTTCCATAAAAATATTGAAAAAACTGCATGCCTTGCCAATCTTCTGAAAAAGGCCCACAATCGTACATTGGTTCAATAATTGAATCGGGTTGACCAAAAATACGTAAAATATTATCTGGTGTGGTTTTAAAATTCACTCCATTAAATTGTAATTGTTCAATACTTGTGACAATATACAAATAATTTGGATTTGCATATTTATTTAAGTAATCAGCATATTTTAGATTTGTCGAATTAAGCTTACTATTGTGCGTTTTCGTAGATTCTGCACTTTGAGAAATATTTTTTTGACATGCAAAAAGAAAAAGAACAAGTAATAATGGTGAAAAATTTAGCTTCATTAGTTTGTTTTTATAGAGCAAAATAAATATTATTTAAGAAATTTATTCAAGGAATATCCTTTTTTTATAGGAATAAATTTTGAAAAATAAGGTGTGATTGCATTTTCAGGGCAATTGTATATACATCTCATGCACATAAGACAGCTAAAACCAAATTTTGGTTTATTCTTTTTATTAGGTGAAATGTTTTTTTCGGGACAATTTGACCAACAAATGCCACACGATGTGCAAGTTTTTTTAGCATGAAGTTCTAAGCCAAATAATCTAGCTGCAAATTGTTCTCCTCTTCCCAAATAACTGATAACTTTAGATTTAAAAGGAGGCTTAATATCATTTTTTTGTTCCTCGATTATCTTTTTTGAAATTTCTTTTACAAAATCAGGTGAATTAGACACCAATTTTTGTGCTAATTCATCGGGAAATGACATTATAAAAGTTAGTGGCATTGCAATCAACTCATTTGTGTAGATTTGATAAGCTTTTTTATGCAAAATGTTCTTTATTTTCATCGATGAAGCAGAATTTAACCATGTTGTGTTACATCCAACTCCTATCAAGCTAACTTTTTTAAACTTTCCTTTCGGTAAATTATTTATAAATCTGACGACAGTTCTTGGTGCGTTAAATCCATGAATAGCATATATAAGTATCAAATTTTCATTTTCGTTCAAAGTAGAAGGTTCGTTTTTTTCCAAAGCCAAAACTTGAACTTTTTCATTATTTAAGTCCTGTTTTAATAATTCAGCAATGTATTTTACATTACCGGTTGGGCTAAAATAAACTATTGTGTACATAAATATTTTCTTTCGGCGATTTTATCTGTCAAATTTTTCTTCTGTTTATTTTTTTATTTTTACATTATTGTCAGATGTTACTCCACGAAAAAATAATCATTTCCTTGTGTGTAAATAATTATTTTTA
>JAFGXO010000211.1 GCA_016936595.1 Bacteroidales bacterium
ATATAAAAAATACTTTACGGAAATTGCAAATTTTGATAAAATACTTGCTGCCGGAGCAAGTGATAATGATCCTAATTACTTTATTTTAAAATCAAAAGATGGTAAAACTATATATTATGGTAATACTTCAAATTCAAGAATTGAATCTACATCAAGTACTTATTCTACTAAAGGCTTGTTTTGGTTAATAAATAAAATTGAAAATAATAATGGGAATTATGCAGAATATGAGTATCTTGAAAGAAATGGAACTTTTTATCCTAAGCAAATTATTTACACAGGAAATGCAAGTATTGCTCCCAAATGTTCTGTTAAATTTTATTACATTGAAAGAGAAGATAAAATATTTGGGTATATTGGTGACGGAAGAATTGAACAAGATCTTTTATTGTATAAAATTGAAACATTTCAAAATGGGAATAAGGTTAACACTTATGAGTTCCGTTACAACTATGCTGATGATAATTTTTCGCAATTATCCGAAATTGTTTTTTATAATAGTAGTATGCAATTTTACAATAGTACTAAAATAACTTGGGGTGATGAATCATCCAATGAGATATTAACAAAAAGATTGAATTATGAACCTGACTTCAGAAAAGGTTACTTAAATATTCCTGGTGATTTTAATGGTGACGGAAAAACTGATTTAGTAACAATCCGAGAAATTGATTATGTTATGTATTTTTGGTATGGTAATGGTGTTTCTAATAATCCTATTATTTTTGGAGATATTTATGATTTTAATCCCGAAAAAATTTACAATGCAGTACCTGGTGATTTTAATGGTGATGGATTTAGTGATTTAATTGTTGTTTCAAAGGAAGATGAGACAAAGGAAAGATATAAATTTTGGTTTTACAGAATAAAAGAAAGAACAGATGGTACACGTTTAGAAATTACTAAGTTTTTTCTTTTTGAATCAAGCGATAAAGAAATAGATATTGGTGATTTTAATGGTGATGGTCAAACAGATTTTATGTACACTACGGACAATACAATTATACTTTACAGTATTATTAACAATGCATTATTTGTTCATAACAGTTATGATATTGATAAATTAAAAGAAACTTATCTTAGTGATTTTAACGGTGACGGAAAAACTGATATTATGGCAATTTCCGGTAATTCTAAAACCTGTAGAATTTATGATAAAGATGCTCAATTTTACTCGTCTGATGATTGGAATAAAAACGATTATATTAAAATTGGAGATTTTAATGCTGACGGAAAATCTGATGTTTTATGGTGGAAAGATGAAGTGTGGAAATTACGTTTTTATACAGGTTCCGGCTTTTCTGATGCAATTGTAGCTAATTTACCTTACAGTGAAAATGATCCTGATGATAAAAAAAATGGAATTTTTGTAAATGATTATAACGGAGACGGAAAACAAGATGTTCTTATGTTTTCTAAAAATGCAAATAAAGCAGATACTGCAACTTTTGTAAAAATGTGTTATTTTAAATACGATAATTTTTCTGATGTAGTCTATTCTGAAACATGGAATAATTTAAAACCTCATAAAAATAATTTTATTACATCGAATGATTTTAACGGAGATGGCAGAGTTGATGTTTTATGTTGGCTGTTTGAAGAAATAGGGGGAGAATTTGAACATGTATTTGCTATTTGTGAAAATCAAACAAATCCTGAATTAAACTTTGTACATTCAATAACAGATGGTTTTAATACTGTTACAGAAATTGAATACAAACCACTCACAAATGATGATATTTATACAAAAAGTAAAGAACAAGATGGAGATGTTACAACATATCAGTTCCCTTTATACGTAGTTAGTAAATTAAAAACACAAAACGGCATTGGTGGTTGGTTTGAAAAAACTTATGAGTACGAAAACCTTATGATTCACAGAAAAGGAAAAGGTATTCTTGGGTTTGAAAAATTCATTATTAAAGAAAATACAAGTTATAACATTTACGAAACTGTTTTTGAATATAATCCAACATATTTTAACGTTGGCATTAAAGCTTCATATATTAAACGAGGGAATAGTACTATTTCTGAAACAACATTCAATAATCAGATAAAATGGTATTCAGGAAAAAGAATTTTACCAATAGTAAAATCTCAAACAAGCACAGATGTTTTAAAAGATATAACCAAAACTACAATTTATAATTACGATGACTATGGAAATCCTCTAAATATTAGAGATTATTTTGAAAATGGAACCGAAACTATTGCTGAATATAGCTACGCAAATAATGGTAGTTGGTGCAATTATCTTGTTAAATATGAAAAAACTACTAAAAAACGTCAAGGACAGGAGAATTATATCAGACAAACAGACTATGAATATTATAGCAATGGCAATTTATTCAAAATTATAAATGACGAAGATAAACCTGATTTTACCATAACTTCAACTTATAAAGATTACAATCAGTTCGGACAAGCACATACTCTTGAAGTAACAAATCTTGGCATAACAAAAACATCAACTTATCAGTTTGATAACTATGGAAATATGATAAGTACTACTAATCCGTTAGATCAAACATTTGTATTTTCTTACGATAATGTTACAGGAAACATTTTGTCTGAAACAGATTTTAATGGTTTAAAAACAAGATATTTTTATGATAGTTTTGAAAACCTAAGACAAACTATCTTTCCTGACAACACTGTTGTTTATAATGAAAATAATTGGAATACAGATAATACCACATATCCCAATTCTATCTTTTATAAAAAACAAACAAATATTGATGGTGCATACTCAATAACGCATTTTGACAGACTTGGGAGAGGAATTTTTAGTATATCAAATTCTTTTAATGGAAATGATATTGTAAGCAAAGTTTTATATAATGAGAAAGGGCAAAAATACAAAATTTTTGAACCTTACTATATGGGACAAACGCCTGATAAATTCACAGAATACAGTTATTATATTGATGGAAGGTTGAAAAAAGTTGCAGCTCCAACTAATGTAGTTGAAAACATATATAATGATGCTGAATTATTAACTACAACTAAAGTTTACGATAAAAACAATACATTTTTAAAGTCTTATTCTTCTAAAATTGATAAAAGTGGGTATGTAATACAAAAAACTGATGCCGGTGGAACTATAAATTACACATATTATGCTTCTGGTTTGATTGAAAAAACAACTTACCTGAGTAGTGAGATTGTTTTAGAGTATGATTTTCACGGTAATAAAACCTCAATTACTGACCCTGATGCAGGAACTTCATACTTTACTTACGATGCTTGGGGTAACTTGTTATCACAAACCAATGCAAATGGTTATACTACAACAATGAATTATGATATTCTAGGAAGAGTAGAAACAATACAAGCCGATGAAGGTATAATTAACTATCATTACAATCAACAAGGTAGATTATACAACATTTTTGATGAAGGTACAGGTTATTCTAAAACTTTTACTTATGATGATTTAGGAAGATTATTAACTTCAACAGAAAATATTGACAATCAAAACTTTGCTTATTCATACACGTATGATAATCTTGGCAGAACAAAAACTGTTACATATCCTTCGGGTTTTTCAATAAAAAATATTTATAATAATAATGGATTTTTACAGCAGATTGTTAATAATGATAATAATAATCTTATCTGGCAATTAAACGAAATGAACCAATTCGGGCAAATAACACAAACACAATTTGGCAGTGGAAAAACAACCACTTACGGTTATGATGAATTTCATTTACCTCAATCGGTTTACTCGCCTGATATTGTAAACAGAGAATATTTGTTTGAACCCTGAACAGGTAATCTTAAAACCAGAACCGATTATTATAATACAATTGAAGAAGTTTTTGAATACGATAATCTTGATAGACTAACCGATATTCAATACAATAATACACCACAAAAATCTATTTCGTATTTTTCAAACGGAAATATTAACAATGTTACAGGTATTGGTGATTACACTTACAATGACCCTGCTCATTTACATGCAGTTACCGAAGTTGAAAATACAGACAACTCAATACCTTCATTTGCCTATGGTGTTGAATACACCTCATTTAATTCTGCAAAATTATTA
>JAFGXO010000212.1 GCA_016936595.1 Bacteroidales bacterium
ACTGTATATATTCAAAATAACCAATTTCGCCATTTGTATATAAAATTTTAGCATTATTAATTATCAACTCAGCAGTTTTTAAAGAAGTGTTTTGATAATATTCTACTTCGGCATATTCATTACTATAATTTTGATATAAATTTTGGACTTTGATATATGATTGCTGTAAATTCAAGTAAGCATTGTTTTGAGCAATTTGAACATCAATTTTTGATGACATAACGTTTCGTTGATTGCTCCAAAAAAACAGAGGCAATGATATCCCAACTTCCCAACCCTGAAATCCGCTAATTCCATCTATTTTTTGGTTGAAATATCCGGCATAAACATCAGGAAAATAATTTGATTTTTGTACACTAACATTCTTTTGAAAAAGTGTAATTTGTTGATTATAATATTCTGATAATGAGGCGTTTGATAAATCATCTAATAATGAATCCTGAAAAATTAAAATTATTGGTTCGGGCTGCGAATAAACCGGAATTATAACTGTGTCGGTGTTAAAATAAAGTTGAATTTTTTGTTCTACTATTTTCAGTTCCGAGCTAATATTTTTACGTTTAAAAAACAATTCATTATAGCTGTTTTCAATAGTTAATTTTGACAGATAATTACTATTTTGATTTTGGAAATTCAAATTGGCAATTTCTATAATTTTCACATAATCAGCAAGTAAAGTATCTAATAATAATTTTTGATAATTTAAACATTGCCATTCAACAAATATTTCAGAAATTTCGAAAATCAATTTGTTAATTAGTATTTTTTTCTGAATTTCAAGCGTTTGTAATTCGGTTTTATAATAATTTTTTTGAGTAATATTTTGTACAGGGTTACCAAAATTTTGAACTACACTAATATTATTATCTATCAGATTAGAGTTAATTTGTCCGCTTTGATAACTAAATTCTGTTTGGCCTAAATCAAAAGTACTTTGTTTTAAATATTTTTTTTGATTGATAAGCAAATCGGCATTTTGAATTTGTATATTATCTTGCTGCATCATTGTAATAGCCTCATTTAAAGATAAATAAGAAGTATCATTTTGATTTTGCCCGTTAGAAAACAGCGGAATAATTGCTAAAAGAAGTATGATAATTGCAGTTTTTGGTGTTTTTATTTTTTTCGAAAACCCTTTTTCAAAGTAATAATAAACAAGCGGTAAAACAATCATTGTTAAAAATGTTGAAGTTATTATCCCTCCAATAACCACAGTTGCTAACGGACGCTGCACTTCGGCACCGGCAGACATAGAAATAGCCATAGGCAAAAAACCCATTGAAGCAACTGCCGAGGTAATAGTTACCGGTCGAAGGCGTGATTTAGTTCCTTGAATAATCCGTTCTTGAATATCAGAAACGCCATTATTTTTTAATTCATTCAAATAATTAATTAGCACAATTCCATCAAGAACAGCAACACCAAAAAGTGCTATAAATCCAATTCCGGCAGAAATACTAAACGGCAAACCACGCAAATAGAGTGCAAAAATTCCCCCTATAATTGACAAGGGAATTGTTGTAAAAATAAGAAGAGCTTGTTTAAAAGTTCCAAAAGCAAAAAATAGTAATATAAAAATCAATGCAAGTGCAATTGGTACAACAATTTTTAAACGGGTTAATGCCGATTGTAAGTTCTGAAATTTACCTCCGTAAGTAACATAATATCCGGTTGGTAGCACTAAATTAGCCGATAATTTGTCTTGAATTTCTTCAACCATACTTTGCACATCTCTGTTTCTGACATTAATACCAATTGATATTCTTCGTTGAGTTCCATCTCTTGAAATTTGAGTAGGACTTTCAACAAACTCGATAGATGCAACCTCTTGCAGTGGGATTTGATTTCCGGCAGGGGTTTTTATGTACAAATCTTTAATTTTGTCTAAATCAACGCTGTAATCTTCATTTAATCTAACAACTAAATCAAATTTTCGCTCACCTTCAAACACAACCCCAACGGTTTCGCCGGCAAGAGCTGTTCTTATTAATGTGTTTATTTCCTGAATATTTAAACCATATCTGGCAATTTGATTTCTATCATAATCAATTACAAGTTGCGGCAAGCCCTCAATTCGTTCAACTTTTATATCCGCCGCACCATCAACAGTTGAAATAATTTTTGCAACATCATTGGCTTTTTGAGCTAAAATATCTAAATCTTCGCCATAAATTTTAATTACAACATCAGATTTTGCACCTGTAAGTAATTCATTGAACCTTAACTGTATAGGTTGAGTAAACTCAAAACTTGCTCCTGCAATAACCTTAAGTTCTTCTTGCATAAGAGCAATAAGTTCCTGACGCGTATTTGCTGAAGTCCACTCACTTCGAGGCTTTAAAATTATCATAATATCAGCATCTTCAATAGCCATTGGGTCGGTTGGAACTTCGGCTGTACCTATTTTAGAAACAATAGTTTCAATTTCGGGAAATTTAGAGAGCAAAATATCTTCGGCTTTTGTAGTAGTAGCAATACTTTCGGTTAACGAACTTCCCGGAGCAATGGTCATTTGCATGGCTAAATCGCCTTCGTCTAAATCGGGTAAAAATTCAGCACCAAGCTGACCAAAAATCCCAATACTTGACACAAAAAGAACAACGGTAAAAATTAAAACTGCAATTTTGTTTTTTAAAGCAAAATTAAAAACAGGTCGGTATGTTTTGTATAATAATGCCATTATTCGGTCGGCAATAGTTTTTTTATCAGAAATTTGCTTGGGCAAAAACAAAGAAGAAATAACCGGAACATAAGTGAACGATAAAATAAGAGCTCCGATAATTGCAAATCCAACAGTTAAAGCCATTGGTCGGAACATTTTTCCTTCAATTCCTGTAAGTGCTAAAATTGGCAGATAAACAATAAGTATAATAATTGCACCAAAAGCAGCAGAATTTTTAATTTTTAGAGTAGTATTCATAACCAAAGTGTCCATGCTTTGAGCTGTTAATTTTTGCCGCTGATGTTCTATTTGAAAGATAATACTTTCAATTATTATCACCGTAGCATCTACAATCAAACCAAAATCTATCGCTCCTAACGACATAACCGTTGCTGCAACTCCAAAAGTTTTCATCATACCAAAAGCAAAAAGCATTGCTAATGGAATTACCGAAGCAACTATAAACCCGGCTCTAACATTTCCTAAAAGTAAAACCAGAACAAAAATTACAATTAATCCTCCTTCCAAAAGATTTTTGCTAACAGTATGAATCACTCTATTTACTAATTCAGATCTATCTAAATAAGGCGTAATTACTAAACCTTCGGGTAAATTTTCATTTATAATTTTTATGCGATTTTTAACATCTTTCATAACCTTAGAAGCATTTGCTCCTTTAAGCATAAGAGTAATTCCGCCAACGGCTTCGCCTTTTCCGTTTTTAGTCATAGCTCCAAATCGAGGCGGGTGACCAATTTGAACTGTTGCAATATCCGAAATTTTTATTGGCACATCATCAACCACCGTAACAACAATATTTTCAATATCTTGAATGTTTGAAACAATCCCGTTTGTTCTAATAAAATACGCATAAGGCCCCTTTTGAACGTAACTTCCTCCTGTATTTTGATTATTGTTTTTTATGGCCTGATTAACATCTATCAAGCTTAAATTATAATTACTTAAAGACTGAGGATTTACAGCAATTTCGTATTCTTTTAAATATCCACCAAAACTACTAATTTCAACAATACCCGAAATTCCGTTCAGCTGTCGTTTTACAACCCAATCATGAATAGTTCTAAGGTCGGTATTTGTATAATAATTTTCGTATCCAGGAAGCACATCAATCGTGTATTGATAAATTTCTCCCAAACCGGTAGTAATGGGCATTAATTCGGGTTCGCCATAACCCTCAGGAATTTCTTGAACCGCTGTTTGCAGCTGTTGCCCAACAAGTTGCCGGGCATCTAATATTGGAACATTTTCATTAAAAACCACCGTAACAACAGACAAACCATATCTTGAAATAGATCTTATTTCTTGTACATTTTGCACGTTTGCCATAGCCATTTCAATTGGATAAGTAATAAACTGCTCTACTTCCTGTGCCGCAAGTGATGGCGATACGGTAACTATTTGAACTTGATTGTTTGTAATATCAGGTACTGCATCAATTGGTATATTTAGCATTGAATTAACGCCCCAAATTACAATTCCTAATGTAAATAAAAGAACAATGAATTTGTTATTTATTGAAAATTTTATAATTTTATCTATCATTTCGCTTAAAATATAGTAATAAGTTTAAATATTTTTTCACAAAGCTAACTTTTTTTTTTTATTTATTAAATAAAAGATATTTTTGTCTTAAATTTAAAAAAATTAAATTCATGGAAGAATATCTTGACAAAATTATTGAACTATTAGTTCTTTACGGCCCAAAACTCATTGGTGCAATCGTAATTCTTATTATTGGGCTTTTTGCAATTTCTTTATTTATGAAAGGAGTGAAAAAGGTTTTTGAGAAAAAAAATTACGATCAAAGTTTGCAAAATTTTTTACTATCGCTTTTAAAAATAACACTACAAGTTCTTTTATGGATTAGTGTTTTAGGTATGGTTGGCATTCAAATGACCTCATTTATTGCTTTACTTGGAGCAATTGGGTTAGCTATTGGTATGGCACTATCAGGAACCTTACAAAATTTTGCTTCTGGTGTAATGATTTTACTTTTTAAACCCTTTAAAATAGGTGATGTTATTAACGCTCAAGGAGTTACTGGAGGCGTAAACGAAATTGGAATTTTTAATACTATTCTTAAAACTCCAGATAATAAAACAATTATTATCCCTAACTCTCAACTATCAAATACACTAATGACAAATTATTCAACCGAGCCTCAACGTAGAGTTGATTGGTCGTTTGGTATTGGTTATGGCGACGATGTTTCAAAAGCAGAAACTGTTCTTAACGGCTTATTTGCCGAAGATAAAAGAATATTAGAAGATCCTGCTCCTTTTGTTGCTGTTGGCGAATTAGGCAATAGTTCAGTAAATTTAACTGTGCGGGTTTGGGTTCAAGCAGCCGACTATTGGGACGTATTTTTTGACATGAACCGCAAAGTGTATGAACAATTCACAAAGCAAGGTTTAAATATTCCGTATCCTCAAATGGATGTTCACTTACATCAATAAATATTGGTTAAAAAAATTAAATCCTGCCTGTTAAAGGCAGGATTTTTTTATTTTTGCCACAAAAATTTAATGTTAGATTGGGTTGAGAATAATTGGTTAGAAATATTTGGAGCAGCAACAGGACTTTTATATATTTATTTTTCGATAAAACAAAATATTTTATTGTGGATAACAGGTCTAATTTCATGCTCTGTTTACATTATAGTTTTTTTTAATTCTCAGTTTTATGCTGATATGGCTTTACAACTTTACTACGTTGTAATTAGTATTTATGGCTGGTTTTACTGGTCAGATACAAAATCAAAAAGTAAAGAAGTACTAAAAGTATCAAAAACACCACAAAGAGAAATACTAATTTTATCAATTCTTTCAGTATTTATCTTCTTTATAATTGGTTTTTTTCTTGATAAATTAACCGACTCCACTATTCCATTCGGAGATTCATTAACAACAACTTTAGGAATTATTGCAACATGGATGCTTGCAAAAAAATATATTGAACAATGGCTTATTTGGATTATTGCTGATTTTATTGCTGCCGGCTTATATTTTTACAAAGAACTTTATCCAACTACAATTTTATATATTATCTTTGCTGTTATGGCTTTTATTGGATATTTTCAATGGAAAAAATCAATCACAAATGAACAAACAAAAACAGCATAAAAAAATAGAAACATTCAGGTTTTTTTCAAGCCTTGCTCTTGCTGTTTTACTAACATCAATAATGTGGATTGTTAAGTTTTTTGAAACTACCTTAAATTTTTCATTTGTCGAATACGGGGTGCTTCCTCACACATTAAGCGGTTTAAAAGGAATTTTATTCTCTCCGTTTATTCACGGTAGTTTTAACCATTTATTTTCTAACAGCTTTCCTTTTTTAATTTTAACAACCTTACTTTTTAATGTTTATTATAAAAAAAGATTTTTATTGTTTTTTTTGTTATATTTTTTATCAGGAATACTTTTGTGGACAATTGGACGAAATTCATATCATATTGGAGCCAGCGGTGTAATTTATGCATTAGCAGCATTCATTTTTTTTGCAGGAATTTTAAGCAAAAACAGAGAACATATATCTATTTCGCTCATCGTGATTTTTTTATACGGCGGTTTTATTTGGGGGCTTTTTCCTGTTAAAGACACAACTATTTCGTGGGAAGGACATTTAAGCGGTTTTATTGCCGGAGCTTTTCTTTCTTTGTTTTTTCATCACCAGCCCAAAATTGATTCAAGTTTAATTGAAGAACCTAAAAATATTGATTTAATTTATGCCTATGATTATAAAACGCCTTATTTAATTTCAAAATACAATTTTTTTTATACTTTTATACCCAAAAATACTAATTCAGAAAAATATATAATTAACTATGAAACAAACTTTTACACTAATAGCTCTAATGCTTACAATTTTTCAACTTTCAGCTCAACGCCAATATTTTGAAAAACACACTTTTAATGCCGGTGGTCATCAAATTCCGTACAGATTAGAATTACCTCAAAATTATAATGCAGACGATACTACTAAATATCCGCTAATTCTTTTTTTGCACGGAGCCGGCGAAAGAGGAAATGATAACGAAATCCAACTAACTCATATTGATGTTGTGTTTGGTAGCGAAGATTTTAGACAAAATTACCCTTGTTTTGTGCTTTTACCTCAATGTCCTGAAGGCGAACGTTGGGTAGATGTTGATTGGGGCTTAACCTCGCACACCATAACTCCAACAATGACGGTTTCCTTAAAATTAACTATGGCTCTTTTGTTACGAACAATACACCAATATAATATCGACACAACAAGAATTTATGTAACAGGTTTATCAATGGGAGGTTTTGGAACATGGGATATTATTGCTCGCTTTCCTAAAATATTTGCTGCTGCTATTCCTATTTGCGGTGGCGGAGACGAAAACACTGCCGATAAAATTGTTGACATTCCTATTTGGGCTTTTCATGGAGCAAAAGATAAAGTGGTTACAGTTGATAGAACCAGAAATATGATTGCAGCAATTAAAGCTCTTGGTGGAAATCCAAAATATACTGAATTTCCAAACTTAGGACATTTATCTTGGAATGCTGCTTATGCAACAAACGGATTATGGGAATGGTTGTTTTTCCAAAAAATGAAATAACATAAAAAATCTCACATTCTAATAATAAAATATGGCACAAAAAAAAATCTACAAATCAGCTCCTAAAAAAACTGCAAACAAAAGTAGTTCTAATAAACTCATAAGAACAATTTCGATTATAATTGCAATTGGAATTATATTATTTTATATCATTAATCCAAATAAAGCCCAAAAACTATTCGGGCTTAGCAACGGTCAAGGTGTTGTAACTGATGGTTTTGTAATATCTGAATTTGTTGATGCTTATCCTATCTTTTTATCATTTACACCAAATGAAATTTACGAACACACTTACTACGGATTATCTTATTCTGACGATTATAAAGCCCCATACTGGGTTTCGTATATTTTAACTAAAAAAATGGTAAATGTTCATAAAGTTGATAGAGACGATGAGCAATTTACACGTGATCCTGTACTTGACGACAACTATGCTATTACTTCAGATTACACCAATTCGGGATACGATAGAGGACACATGTGTCCGGCCGGAGATATGAATTTTGATCAAACAGCAATGACCGAAACATTTTATATGGCAAATATTACCCCACAAAAACCCGGACTTAATCGCCAAATTTGGAAAGAATTAGAAGAACAAGTTAGAGATTGGGCTGTAGAAAATGACAGTTTATATATAGTTGTGGGTGCTATTTATTCTAATAATCCTCAGCGAATTGGAGATAATGATGTAGCAATTCCCGATAAATTATACAAAGTTATTGCCGATATTTCGTATGCAGATGGATACAAAGCAATTGCATTTGTATTTGAAAATAAAGATTATAATTCTGATGAAGAATTTATGGATTATGCCATTTCGGTTGATGAACTTGAACAACTTACAAATATTGATTTTTTTGCAAATTATCAAAGCTCCGGTGTTGAACAAATTGAAGCAACACTTGATTTAAGTTTATGGAAATAAGTTTTATTAATATAAAAAACATATAATAAATTGCTCCTTACAAACAATTTTTCAGTTATTTAACAAAAACTAATAAAAATACATCAATTTACATTTTAATAACGTTTAATCATGAAAAAAAAGTTCTTAATTTTAATAGTATTCAGTCTTTTTACAAGCAAAGCAGTTATCTCGCAAGATTTTACAAATGCACTTGAATATCTTGAATATATTGATCAAAAACAGCAACTTATAGCCCAAGATATGTGGACATACATAAGCACTTCGGCTCACTCAAACAGCGATAAACGTATTCAAAACAAAAAATCACAATTGTTACAAACAATCAGCACGGCAAAAACTGACGTTTCAAGAATGCCGGCATTCAATGGTAGCACTTCTCTAAGAGATTCAATGGTTGATTACTTAAATTTTTCGACAAAATTATTAAATGGCGATTTAACAGAGATAGAAGTGCTTGAATTTAACGCAAAAAAATCATACGCCGCTATGATAACCTATTTAGACAAAGTAAAACTTGTAAATCAAAAATTTTCTGATCACGGCAACAGACTTACGCATGAATACGAAAAATTTGCTGCTTTAAATAACATACAATTAAACCCTACTTCGTCGCAACTTGCCGCTAAAATGCAATTAGCAAATATTGTAAACGATTATTATAATTCGGTGTATCTTATTTGCTTTAAAGGTTTTATAGCCGAAAATTTTATTAATCAAGCCATTAACGACAACGACACTACTGCACTAAAACAATGGACAGATTCTTTAATAACAGCAGTAGATGAAGGAAATATAGCAATTAAAACAATTTCTGCTTATAATGGAGACATGTCGCTCAAATTTGCTTGTCAAAAATCTTTAAATAATTTTAAACTAGAAGCTGATACTTATTTGCCTAAAATTGCTAACTATTTTAAAGCTCAAAATAATTTAAATATCGCAAAAGCTAATTATAATTCTAAACCTCAAAATCAAGTTACTCAAAACGATGTTGATGTGTTTAACAAAGCTGTAAATGATTATAATAATGCGATTGAAATTTACAATGAATATTCTCAAAAACTATCAAAACATCAACAAGATAACTCAAAACAATGGAATGATGCTTCTGATAAATTTTTAGATCAAAATATTCCAAAATAAATTACTTAAGCTATTTTTAGATAAAAAAGCATTACACTTTAATAATAAAAATACACAAAGATAAAGACTTGTTAAAATTTTATAATCATCTTTTTTTAACATATCTAACTTACAATAACTCTGCAATTGCATAAATTGTTAAAAATTTAGGAATAGTATAGATGATATTTTACAACTTTCGATAAACACTAACAAAAGAAGAAAAATTATGAAAAAAGATATTTCATTAGTTTTATCCGGAGGTGCAGCACGCGGAATTGCTCATATAGGTGCAATAAAAGAGCTAAAAAATCAAGGATATAATATTGTATCTATTGCCGGAAATTCAATGGGGGCATTTGTTGGAGCTGTATATGCGCTTAACAAATTAGATGAATTTGAGGAATGGATTTGTAATTTGAACAAAAAAGAAGCTCTAAAATTAGTTGATTTTTCTTTTAAAAAAATTGGATTTATAAAAGGGAAAAAAATCTTCAAAAAAATAAAATCTTTTATTCCCGATAAAAATATAGAAGACCTTGATATCCCTTATGTTGCAGTAGCTTCAGACATCACTAAAATGAAAGAATTTGTTTTTTCGGAAGGAAGTATTTACGATGCTGTAAGGGCTTCTATTTCAATACCGTCAATATTTGTTCCGACAATACATAAAGGCTCGCTTTTAATAGATGGAGGTTTGGTTAATCCAATACCATTAAACAGAGTTATCAGGCAGCCAAACGATATTTTAGTTGCAGTTCATGTTAATGCTGAAAATACTGAAAAAGAAACAGGGATTATTATTGCTTCAGGTGATAACTTTAAGAAAAAACAGAAAAAAAACAAACATAAAATTAATTATTTTGATGTTTTTAATCAATCTTCAACATTATTAACTTACTCATTATCAGTAATGAACATCGAAAAATACAAACCTGATATTCTAATAAAAATACCACGTACTTCTGCCGGCAATTTCGATTTTTTAAAAGCGTCAGAATTAGTTGAAGTAGGATCGGTGTTTGCTAAATATTATATAGATAGTTATTTAAAACAAAAAAATATTTTGTAAAATATATCACACTTATATAACTAAAATAAATGAACAAAAAGACACTTTATAATATTTTTCACACATACAGCAAAGTTAATGAACCCAACATTGACGATGTAAAAAAACAATTGTTGTCAATCGTTCTTTTTGTCAATATTTTGGGGCTTCCAATGATTCTACTTGGAACAATTGAAGCAATTCAATTAAAGTTATCTTACACAGCTTCATCATTTTTTATTCTTTATTTACCAATTTTATGTGCATTTATTTTCAGAAAAAAACTTCCGTATAAAATAATAGTTTTTATGCTTTTATTTAGCGGATTTTTAATAGCTACTATAAATATTATTATTTACGGATTTAGTGGAGCAGGATTGCCAATATTTTTTGTTGTATCTGTTTTAGCAACAATATTTTATGGAATAAAAGCCGGAGTAATTACTATATTTACTGCCACAATTCCAATGATGATAGTTGCCATTTTAATGACAAATAATATGCTCTCTCCGGGTGTTGATTTAATGAAAATTTCAACCCTTCCAATATCTTGGTTAACTGCAATTATTGTAATGCTTTTTTTAGCCGGAATAATGATTTTTGGGTTTGGAATAATTCAAAATAATTTAACAAATTCTCTTAATTATTTAAAAAAACAAAAACAAGACTTAATAAAAACAAATCAAGAATTACAAATTGCGAAACAAAAAGCAGAAGAAAGCGACAAATTAAAAACAGAATTTATTAACAACATGTCGCACGAAATACGCACACCAATGAACGGTATTTTGGGTTTTTCAAATTTATTAAACAAACCTGATTTATCTGATGAAAAAAGAAAAACATACATAAATATTGTTCAAAATAGTGGAAATCAACTAATGCGGATTATTGATGATATTTTAGAAATATCAAAATTAGGAACAAAACAAGTAAACACGATTGAAAATGAAATTTGTTTAAATAATCTATTTTTAAAATTATTCTCAATTTTTGACATTAAAGCAAAAGAAAATAAAATACAACTTTTTCTTAAAAAAGGACTGTCGGACAAAAGCAGCCTTATTTTCACTGATGAAACAAAGCTTAACAAGATTTTAAGCAACCTACTTGAAAATGCCTTGAAATTTACTAAAGAAGGGTTTATTGAATTTGGATATAGTCTCGTAAAGACGAATAACGATAAACCCCAACATATAGAAATATACGTAAAAGATACCGGAATTGGAATAAAACCGGAAAATCAAGAAACAATTTTTGATAGGTTTTCGCAAGAAGAGAAAGAATTATCTAAAAATGTTGGAGGTTTGGGGCTTGGATTAGCTATTGCAAAAGAAAATACAGAACTACTTGGAGGAAAAATTTATGTGAAATCTGAAAAAGGGAAAGGAGCAATATTTTTTGTTACAATTCCTTATAAGCCTGTACATTTAGAAAAAAAAGAGATAGATAAAAACAATAATATTCTAATAAAAAAACAAAAAAAATTCGCAATTTTAATAGCCGAAGACGAAGAAATAAACTTTTTATATATTGAAATTTTACTAAAAGAAGTAATTAAATTACCGTGCGATATATTACATGCAAAAAATGGTAAACAAGCCGTTGAGTTTTGCAAAAGTAATAAAATTGATTTAGTTTTTATGGACTTAAAAATGCCGGTTATGAATGGTTTTGAGGCATCAATAATAATAAAAAAAACATGTCCGAATTTGCCAATTATTGCCCAAACAGCATACACAACAGATAAGGATAAAGAAAAAGCACTCCAAAGCGGTTGTAACGATTTTATTTCAAAACCAATTAACGAAGAGTATTTAAATAAAATTATTA
>JAFGXO010000213.1 GCA_016936595.1 Bacteroidales bacterium
AGTTGGGGTTTAGATTACTATAATGACGGGGGACCTTATTACGTTGCTACTTTAAATGGTACAAATTGGGGACGTCCTGTTGGTATTGGAGGAGGAATAAGTGAATTTTTTGTTGATCAAATGAATAAGTCTTATGGTTATGGAACCGATGGAATGTCATTATCGCCCGATGGAAAAATTTTTATTGTAGCATGTGGAGAAGATTATGATGGAAACCTTGATCTTTATTTCTCCTCAAAACGCAAAGGCGATTGGTCGTATCTTAAAAAAATGTCAATATCTACATCCGGCGACGAACGCTCAATATTTATTGCTGCCGACGGTAAAACTATTTACTTTGCTTCTGATGCCTACGGTGGTTTTGGTGGCTTAGATATTTATAAAGCAACTATCGACGATAATGGTAATGCTTCTGATATTACAAATATTGGACGACCATTTAATTCTCCGGATGATGACTATGGATTAGTTATTACTGCCGATGGAAAAAAAGCTTATTTTGTTAGAGATGGAGATATATATTTTGCTGATTTACAAGATGATAGCCCTATAGCTCCGGGTCCTTCTATTCTCATTTCGGGTACTGTTACCGATTGTAATTCGGTGCCTCTTGAGGTAGGATTACAACTTGTTAATTCATCAAACGAACAAATAAGTGTATGTAAAAGTTCTCGTGGTGGTAACTTTATTTTTTCTATTCCTGACCAAAGCGGACAGTTTACTATTAAAAATGCTAACGACGATGTTGTAGAAACTATTGATATTGTTTCTAATAATGATTTTCAGGAAATTCAAATTACTTTAACTGATTGTAGCGACTTTAATCAAAGAAATAATTCTTCAGATAATTCAAATTCTTATTCAAGTTCAAATAATTCAAATACCACAACAATCAAAAAAATTGACTCAAATACTGCTCCAGCAAATATTACAGCAAATAGTAGAAATAATAATACTTCAAAACCGGCAGTAAAAATGCATTAAATTCAATTTATTTTATTTTTTTTGCAAAAAAACAAGATGGATACTCAAAATTTTTATGCTCATAATACAGCAATTATAGATCAAGGTGCAAAAATAGGAGCTAATTCTAAAATATGGCATTTTTGTCATGTTATGAATGATAGTGTAATTGGTGAAAATTGTTCGCTTGGTCAAAATGTTTTTGTTGCTAATAATGTTACACTTGGTAACAATGTTAAAGTTCAAAACAACGTATCTATATACACCGGAGTTACATGCGAAGATGATGTTTTTTTAGGTCCTTCCATGGTTTTTACAAATATAACTAATCCGCGAAGTGCTATTGTCAGAAAAGGTCAATACGAAAAAACTCTTGTTAAAAAAGGAGCTTCAATTGGAGCAAATGCCACTATTGTTTGCGGACTTACAATAGGTGAATTTGCTTTTATTGGTGCCGGCACAGTTATAACTAAAGATGTGCCTGATTTTGCTCTTATGGTTGGTGTGCCGGCTCGTCAATTAGGTTGGATGAGCAAATATGGACATCGATTAAATTTTGATGAACAAAATATCGCAATTTGTCCCGAAAGTTCCGAAAAATACAAATTAGAAAATAATTTAGTCAAATTTATTGGATAAATGGGCATTATTTCAATAATTATAATAGCACTTACTTTAACTTTTGACACTTTTGCTATTTCGATTACTGCCGGATTAGTTGAAAATAAAATAAAATTATGGCAGGCTGCTAAAATAGCATTGATTTTTGCATTTTTACAAGCTCTTTTTCCTGTAATTGGATGGTTGCTTGGTGTGCAAATTAGTCATCTGATTAATGCTTATCAACATTGGTTTGCATTTGCTTTATTGGTCCTTATTGGTTCAAAAATGATTTTTGAGGCATTAAAAAATGAAGAACAAAAAAAAACTTTAAATATTTTTGAATTAAAAGTTATTTTAGTTTTGGGTATAGCTACAAGTATTGATGCTTTGATAATAGGGTTTAGTTTTGCTTTTTTAGACGTAAATATTTGGTTAGCAGCATTTATAATTGGCTTTTTTACTTATTTTGTTGCTATGATTGGTATGCTTGTTGGAAAAAAAACAGGGCATTTATTTGGTCGAAAAGCCGAAATAATTGGCGGTTTGGTATTAGTAGGTATCGGGATTAAAATTTTGATAGAAAATATAAAATAAAAAGAGCTGCTTTATCTTTTTCAAAATTTGTAAGTGATGCAGACTAACAAATGTTAAGAATTTAACAGTTCAAATTATTTTATGAGAAAGATTATAACTCTAAAACGAAAAGGGTTAAAAAAAGTTACAAAAAACTCAAAAAAAATATTAATGCTTATTGTTTATTAGTTATTGTATCTTTAGTTGTGTTTTTTTGTTCGCCTGTAACAAAACTGTGAAAATCATTACTCGAAGGTTGTTGGAAAACTCGTAGCCCAAATTCAGGTAAAACAGCAAAAATATGATCAAATAAATTTGATTGAATTTCTTCATATTTTCCCCATTCAGTTGACGAAGCAAAAACATATACTTCAAGTGGCAAACCGTTATCTTGTGGTTTTAATTGTCTGATTAGCAGAGTTAAGTCGTCGCTAAAATCACCTTCTTTTATTGTAATTTTATTAAATTTCTCAAATTCAATTTTTGCTCCTTTAACAATTACTTCTTCAATTTCTTTTTCTGTTTTATATAAATACATGTTTTCCAGAATGTATTTTTCGGGATATTGGATTAAAAATTTCTCAACATTTTTAATAACAACTTTTTCTTCAATAATTTCAAGATGTCGCTCAATATTACTGTCAAAATCTTTTTTAAATTCTTCGGGGTCATCAATAACAAAATATTCTACAACCTTATTGTCTATAATGAAGTTTTGTTTACTGTATTTTTTAAATTCTCTGAAATTTGAACGCAAATAATTTTCAATATATTTTCTGAAAATTCCTAAGTTTGTTTGAGCTCTTCCATTAACATTTATTGGAGGTTCTATTTTATTAGTGATATTCCAGTTATCTATTTGTTCTTGAGTTTTAGTAACATAATCTGAAACAAATTTAATTTTTTTGAATTTCTCAATCATCTCCGGAGTACAAAGCTGTATTGAGTTCATGTCAATATAAATTGACCGCTTTATTCTTCTACCGCCACTTTGTACCATTCCGCTCCAGTTAATAAACGGCTCTTGAATAAGCGTGTAAGTAGGTATTGTGCTAATTGTTTTGTCAAAATTTCTGATTTGAATAGTATTTAAAGAAATATCCATAATATCTCCATCAACACTTTTGCTGGGTATTGTAATCCAATCGCCAACTTTAACAAGTTTATAAGCCGAAATTTGAACACTGGCAACCAACGACATAATAGAATCTTTAAAAATCAATAAAAGAACCGCAGTCATAGCACCTAAACCGGCTAATATTGCTCCGGGTTTTTTGTGGAAAAGTATCGAAAAAGCAAAAATAATTGCAGCTATTGAAAATATAATTTTAAATACCTGAATGTATTGCTTAATTTGAACGCTAAGGTTTCTCTTTTTTGAATATATTTCGTAAATTCCGTTAAGTGTATTTAATATTCTAAAAATTACAATTAAAAATGCAAATATTAAATAAACAAATGTAAGATCTCTAACTAACTGAATAATAATGGGGTTAGTTGTAGCATATTTTACACCAATAATAAATATAATTGCCGGAACAATATGTGAAACAGGGTCAAAAACTTTTTCTTTAATTAAAATATCGTCATAATCAGTTTTTGTTTTCGAAATTATTGATTTGAATATTTTTTGAATTATAAATCTTGTAATATAAAAAAGAGCTACAGAAGCAATAATAAAAATAATTGCAACTAAAATACCTTGAAAAATTTCTGTTTGTTTGGAGTTTAAACCTAATCCGATGAGAAAATCTCTAAAATCTAAAAGTTCATTCATATATTAATAGTTTTTATTATCTTCAATTTTGTTGCAAATTTAAGATGTTATTTCAAAAATCTAAATTTAATCGGCTTTATTTATTTTTTTTGAAATTTTTTATCGTAAAAGAGCTTTTTTTTGTGTAAATTAGTAATTTTGTAAAAAATTTAGAATGGCATTAAAATTATTTAATAAAAATAAAAAGGAAAGACTAGAAGAAGGTCTTTCCAAAACAAAAGAAAATTTTTTGAAGAAATTTTCACGCTCTGTTGCAGGCAAAACTAAAGTTGATGACGAGGTTTTAGATGATCTTGAAGAGGTGCTTGTTGGTTCCGATGTTGGAGTTGATACTACTGTTAAAATAATAAAACGAATTGAAGATAGAGTTGCAAAAGATAAGTATCTTAATACCAAAGAGTTAAATCAAATTTTAGTTGAGGAAATTGAAGCACTTTTGGACGAAAATCCTGCAACAAATTTTGAAACTGATTTTGAAACTAAATCCGGCATGCCCTACGTTATTTTGGTTGTAGGCGTTAATGGAGTAGGAAAAACCACAACTATAGGTAAATTAGCCGATAAATTTTTAAAAGCCGGAAAAAAAGTAATGCTCGGAGCTGCCGATACTTTTAGGGCTGCCGCTGTTGATCAAATAGAAATTTGGTCAAAAAGGGTAGGGGTGCCTCTTGTTAAGCAAGGAATGGGTGCCGATCCGGCTGCTGTTGCTTACGATACGGTTAAAAAAGCTGTTGCAAATGATATTGATATTGTAATTATTGACACCGCCGGCAGGTTGCACAATAAAATAAATTTAATGAACGAGCTTACTAAAATTCATCGTTCAATTCAAAAAATTATTCCCGACGCTCCTAACGAAGTGCTTTTGGTCCTTGATGCTTCTACCGGGCAAAATGCGTTTGAACAAGCAAAACAATTTACTAAAGCCACCGATGTGTCGGCTTTAGCTTTAACAAAATTAGACGGAACTGCAAAAGGGGGTGTTGTTATTGGTATTTCTGCTGAGTTTAAAATACCTGTTAAATATATTGGAGTAGGTGAACGAATGGAAGATTTGCAAGTTTTTGATAAACATCTTTTTGTTGAATCTTTGTTCCTTGAAAATAAATAGTTTTATTTTTTTAGTTTTATATA
>JAFGXO010000214.1 GCA_016936595.1 Bacteroidales bacterium
AGAACCCGAAGCAGCAGCAAGTAAAATTGGAATAATTGATTGTGTTGTAAGGTCAATCATTATAACTTCCAAGGCAAAAACAACACCTGCAATAGGAGCTTTAAAAATTGCAGCCATAGCTCCGGCACTTGCAGCACCAAGCAGAATAATTTTTTGCCGGTACGCAACTTTAAATGCTCTGCCAATATTTGAGCCTACAGCAGCACCCGTAGCAACAGTTGGTCCTTCTAATCCAACCGAGCCTCCAAATCCAACGGTTAATGCACTTGATATTATTGATGAAAATAAATTGTGCACTTTAATAAATGCATTATTTCGCGAAATTGAGTATAAAACTTTTGGAACTCCGTCGCCCACTTCATCTCTTAATATAAATTTGATAAAAAGCACGGCAATACTTATTCCTATTATTGGAAATAAAAAGTATAAATAATTATAATTATCAAATAATGACCAATTTTTTACTAAAGTTTGGACTGAATGAACAAGGTTTTTTAGCAACACAGCAGCTATGCCGGTGCCAAAACCCGTTAAAACGCTCAAAAACAGAAGAAAATAATAGTTGTTTGTGTAGTTTAAGCGCCATTTAACAAATTTCTTCCAATAGTTGAGGTTTTTCATTGTTTTATATAGTCTTTGTTATATGTTGATAGTTGTTTATTTGCGTAAAAAAGAAATTGTCTTTTTTTAAAAAAGTTCAAAAGTAATAAAATTTTATTTACTCAAGAAAAATATTTTTTTCTTTTGACAATTCTTTTTTTGAAAATATTTTTTAAATTTTATTGTCGGTATTTTCTTTTATTTTTTGAACAGAAAATTGCAAATATGGAATTAAGTCGCTATTTTTTGATGTCAAAGTAGCATCGTATTCAATAGTTACAACCGGAATACCTGTTATTTCTTGAATTTTATGAGCCATAGATTCGGTAACAATTGAAGCCGCACAGTATGCCGGATTAGCTTGCACAAATAAAGATAAATCCTTGTGAGTTTCAGAAAGATGTATAACTTTTAGGGCGTTATCAAAGGATTCTCCAAAATTAAGTGGCTTTATGTTAAACATGTTTAATTTTTCTTTAAAAGAATCAGATAATTTCACAGGATCTTCTTGTAGTATTTCGTTGAAATATTTATAATATTTATTTTCAACGATTGGAATTAAAAGTTCAATAAATTTTATTGTTGCAGCTTCAAGGTAATTGCCTTGTTTAAAATGTCGTTGCATATAAGGTGTGGCAATGAGTTTAAGGTATTCGCTATATGGCGTGGTAAGAACTTCGCCACCATTTTGTTCAATAAATTCAATCAAATTTTGGTTAAGTTCTTCATTATCACGCGAATATAAATCCCCGAAAACTGCAACTTTTGGTTTTTTTTCTTTTTTGATAGGAATAGATTTAAAATCAGCAATAATTTTTGTGATAGCTTTTTCTTTAGATTCTCCGTTTTCTATAACATATTCAAGCAAGTCCAGCGATTTTTGAATTGTTTTATTTGTTTGTCCTTTGTTTATTTCGTAAGGACGAATTTTGCAAGCAATTTTCTTCAAATATCCGCCGCTCATGTACGAAAAATAGGCGTTTATTCCGGTGTTAAAAGAAAAATCGAGAAAAGAAAGTTCACCCAAATAAACCTGTACTTTTTCTAATCCGGGATAAGTGTACGATTTGTCGGTTAAAATTTTCTTTAAAAAGAAAGGGTACATGCTAAAATTGCAAGCTAAGTTATTTTTCACCATCCAAACAACAGTATTTTCGGGGTCAAGTTTTTTATCTGTTACAATATCAATAACATTTTGAATTATTATACTTAACGGAATACATTGTCCGGTGTTTAAAACAGAACTTTGTTGAATGCTTTTTGTTGTATCCGATAATGGAATTGCCTTAAAGCCGCTATTTTTCATGCTTGCAATAATTAGCGGAGTAATAGTTTTATCCCAGTCGGGAAATAAAATTGTTTTTCCTTTTAGTTGTTTTGAAGATGTTAGCACGTTTGCTTGGTTACATTCAAATTCTCCGTTTTTTTGTCTTTTGTGTTCAAAGTTGTAATGGTTTTGAAATGAGCGGATAGCTGCTTCAATCCTTGTTTCGTATCCAACGCTTGAGTCATGTTCGTCGAGTTGTAAAATTAAATAAGGTTTTTGGTGTTTTTCCATAATAGATTTAAAATATTCTAAAGCAAAAGAGTCGGGCGAACATTTAAAAGATGTAACAAAAACGGGATATAGGCTATCTGTTTTGGCAATTTTTTCAGAAATTGCAAGAATTTCGGCGGCGTAGTTCCATTTCATGGCTTTAAGCAGGTGATTTAGTTCTTCGGTATTTTCTATATCTAAATCAAGCATATCTTGAAAATATGTTTTTACATTATTTTTTCCAAAAATATCAGGTATTCCGCTGTTCATTTTAGAAGACAATACAGTATAGGGACGGCCTAAAAGAACTACTTTTATGTTTTTATCGTCTTTAAAATTTTCTTTAAATAATAATTTCCACTTGTTCTGTTTATTTTTAAAATATTTTTCAGCTTTATCGTAAGCGTTATTTACATCAAAAACAGAAATATCAAAGCCTGCTTTTTTTAGCGAATTATATAAATTAAGTTTTAAAACATAATCACTTTGAAGACTATTAAGAAGTGGCGAAATAAATTTAGTGGTTTTAAATTTGGAATTAGATGACACAACAGCCGGCATGTATTGAGTGTAATAGCAGTATTCGCGTCTTAATTTTTTTTCTTTAGTTTTATTTTCGAGATAAGTAGGCAAAAAAACATAGTCCGACTTATCGGTTAAAAAGTTGATGTGAGCATGCACGGCTGCCATAGGGGCACAAAATTCTGCGTTTGCAATATTTTTACCTTCTTTTATAGGTTGTTGAGCTTTTTGGCTCGAAATAGTTTTAATGTTTAAAAGTTCAAAAAATTTACGCCATTTAGGCATTTCTTCCATTAAATATAATGCTGCCGGAATTCCAATTTTTTTTTCGGAATTTATTTTTTTTTCGGCAGTATATTTAAAAATATTATTGTATTCATTGATGATGTTAAACCCTGACTTGTTGTTGTTTACAAATTTTTGGACATTATAATCTCTTCCACACAAAAATCCGTAGGCTTCAATTTCTCCGTTAATTTCGGCAATTTTAAGTTTGCAATGATTTGTGCACAGTTCGCAAATTTCAGTACGCACCGGAATGTTTTTGTTAAACATATCAAAGCCTCTGAATTTGGTTTTTATAGAACTATCGTCAATCATTTCAAGAGCAACACCGATAGCACCTGTTAAATGACAAAATTTTGAAACTATAATCGGGCGTTTTAATTTTTGCTCGAACGATGCTACAAGGGCTTTGTTTTTTGCTGTTGCACCTTGAAAAAATATTTTTTTGCCAATATTGCTTTCAATAGCAACTTTTGTAAGGTAATTTTCTCTAATGGAGTGAGTTACAGTAGCAAGTATTTCGTTTTTTGAGTATCCTTTTCGTAAATATTGATTTAAATCGCGTTCCATAAACACGGTACATCTGTCGCTTGCAAATGGAGCTGGAATATCCATTGCTAAATTGGCAAAATCAGATAAAGAAACGTTAAGTTTTTTAGCTTGTTCTTCGATAAAACTTCCAGTTCCGGCAGCGCAAACGTTGTTCATTATCGAAAAAGTAACTAATCCGTTGCGAAGAGTAGTAAATTTAGAATCTTGTCCGCCAATTTCAATTATTGTATCAACTTCGGGGTCAAGTTCGTACGCTGCTTTTGCGTGAGCCGAAATTTCATTAAGAATTAAATCGCTACCAAATATTTTACCAATAAATTTGCGACCCGAACCGGTTGTTCCAAAGCTTTTTATGTTAAATTTTACGTTCTTTGTATTTTCAATGTCAATAATTGCTTCTAATATTGTTTGAACAGCCGAAACCGGTTGCCCGGAAGTACGAGTGTAAAGTCCAACTAAGACGCGTTTTTTGCTGTCAATTAGTGCAGCTTTTGTACTAGTAGAGCCAATATCAACGCCAAGATGAACGTCAAAATTACTATTATTTAGGCTTTCGTAAATATCTGTTTCAATCGGTACAAGTTGCGGAAAAATAACGCTTTTAAAATCGTATTTTTCTAAAGAACTAAAGTCGGGGTAGTCAGAATATTTTATTTCAAGTTTATCGTAAAAAAAATCTTTGTTAATTTTTTCAGCAAATATTAAATCAGAAACAGAATTTATTTGGTCAAAATTTATTTTTTCGCCTGAATTTATCTTTTCTAAAAGCATAAAAGCAGCTCCTACAGCTCCAAATATTTTACCGAATTTATGGGTAATAATTTCAGTATTTAATATAGAACTTATATGTTTTTTTACAGCTTGGTTTTGAGAAACTCCGCCAACAAAAATTAGAGGTTGGTTAAAATTAGTGCCGGCAAATAAAGAGTCAACAAGATTTTTTGCTAAACCAAAAGAAAGTCCGTCGGCAATTTCATCTTTAGAATATCCTTCTTGTTGAGCATGAATTAAATCAGTTTTAGCAAAAACAGCACATCTTGATGCAATTTTTGGGAAATCGCCGGTGTTTTTCAGAGCGATTTCAGAAAAATCCTGAATAGATTTTATGTTCATTCTTTTAGATTGTTGATCCAAAAAACTGCCAGTTCCGGCAGCACAAGAACTATTTGCTTTGTAGTTTGTGTAATTACCTTGTTCGTCAAAAAGAGCTAATCCAAATTTTTCGCCGCCAACAATCATTAAAGAACCAATTTTGTCGAAAAAATATTTTGCTGCATTTATAAAAGAAACTCGAGTGTCAAATTCAACAAAATTGTTGAAAATTTTGGGAGTGTCATTAGTTATTGCAACTGCTGAAATTTCGCTTAAATTATATTTTTGCAGTTCTTGCGTTAGAGTTTTTTTTATTGTTCCTTCGTGGGGGGTGTATGAGTATTGAAGGATTGTTTTTTTACTGTCAATTAGTGAAATGGATATTGAAACAGAACCAATATCAATGCCTAAAATTTTCATTTTAAAATAATTTTTCAAGTAAATTGTTTTTGAAATGTTTGACTTATTAATAACTTTTCAAGATCAATATATATTTAAAATTAGGAATAATTTAGAGAAGTGAAATTAAAATTTTTTATTCAAAATTTCTTTAGAAATAACAGCATCTTTCAAGTTTATTCTTTTAGTAGCTTCAGATCTGTTTTTTTCAATCATTGAAACACCTTCATTATTGGAATCTTGCAAATTCTCTTCTTCTATGTTTAAGTTGCTGTTATCGAGTTTATTAACGTCATCGTTTTTTTGTTTTAAAGAAACGCCCTCAATAATTTTATTTAAATTGTTAGGATTCCCAATAAAGTCTTCCTCTGCCGGTAATTGCTTTTTACGTACTATTTTTTTAGATAAAATTCGGTTAGCCAAAAAGCTTATTAAAATTACCAATGCTACTGTAATTAATGCAAATTCAACTTCTCCCATTAATGTTTTTTTTTAAGGATTTATGTAACCTTTACTTTACATTTAAAGACGCAATTGTAATAAAAATTTTACAATAAACAATAAAAATAAGTATAAAACTAATTTAATTTACTGCCAATCAAGTGAATAAACTCTTCTCTTGTTGCTTCTTTAGTAAAAGCACCGGTAAAAGCCGAAGTTGTTGTAACAGAATTTTGTTTTTGAATACCTCGCATCATCATACATAAATGTTGGGCTTCAATAACAACAGCAACACCAAGCGGATTTAAAGTGTTTTGAATGCAATCTTTAATTTGGTTTGTTAAACGTTCTTGAAGTTGCATTCTTCGAGCAAAGGCATCAACAACTCTTGCAATTTTACTTAAACCGGTAACATATCCATTAGGAATATATGCAACATGAGCCTTGCCAAAAAAAGGAATCATGTGGTGTTCGCACAAAGAATATATTTCAATATTTTTAACAATAACCATGCTTTGGTAATCTTCTTTGAACATAGCAGATTTAATAATTTTTTCAGGATTCATTGCATATCCTTGAGTAATAAATTGCATAGCCTTAGCTACTCTAATAGGGGTGTCTATTAATCCCTCTCTGTTAATATCTTCGCCAATATTTGTTATTACTTCTTTGTAGTTTTTTGCTAAATTATTAGTTGTTTCAGCGTTGAATTCTTCAAATTTTTTGTAATTTGCTTCTTCAAAATAGTGTTCATTAGTTTTTAAAATGCTCATAATATTCTACATTAAAAAATTTTGAGATGTATTTTTTTTGTAAAAAATTTTTTTTCAGAAAAAATATTGTAATTTTGGCAAAGATAACACTAAAAAAGTAAATAAGAAACGAACCAACAAAATGATTAAAATTAAACGAGCTAATGATTATTTTGTATAGCGTATTTATTTGTAAAATATTAACCAAAAAACAAACAAATGAAGTGTATCGTACTCGATGACGATAAAGTTTCCAGATTTTTAGTTGAAAAATACATTAAAAAGACGGTTTTTTTAGAACATATTGGTTCCTTTTCAACTCCACTTGAAGCATTAAATTTTGCGGATATTGATGCAGTTGAATTAGTGTTTGTGGATATTGAGATGCCTGAAATGTCGGGTTTAGATTTTATGAAATCATTTAAAAAACAACCTCATACAATAGTAATTTCGGCAAAAGAAAAATATGCAGTAGAGGCTTTAAATTTAGATGCAGTTGATTATTTGTTAAAACCAATAGAGTATTCAAGGTTTTTAAAGGCTGCTAATAAAGTAAAAGAAAGATTTGGTAGCGAAAAATCTAAAAATGATGAAACAGGAGTTTATATTAAAGATGGAAATACGAATTTAATTAGAATAGAATTTAATAAAATAGTTTGGATTGAGGCTCGTGAAAATTATATTTTGATTGTAACAGATCAAGAACGTTACACCGTATATTTTACAATGAGAGCTGTTGAGAGTCAATTTCCTAATAATCAGTTTGTTAGAGTTCATCGATCTTTTATTGTTAATTTGCATAAAATTCAAGCTATTGAAGATAATTCGGTTGTTCTGTTGTACAATAATAGTAAAAAGATTTTCCCTTTGTCAAAAACGATGAGGGATAAAATTATTAATAAAATTAAAGTGATATCTAAATAATTATTTTAAAAAATAAAAAACAAAGCAGATGAAAAATTTACTCTTATTATTTATTGTTGCATTATCATTTTCAGTAAATGCTCAAACTCTTCAGGCCGATTCATACGATGGTATTACCCGAAGTAACAAACAAAGGATTTTTTTAGATAATTTTGACGATAATAGATATTTTTGGATAAAAGATGCCTCTCCTTCTACACATCGTATTAGTGACGGCTTTCTATATTTTTCAAATGAATACGATTTTATTTATACCGATGGAAAACCTATCTCCTATGATGGAAATAAAAATTTTGAAATCGAAACAAGAATAAAATTTGTTAGTGGCGACGTTGAAGCATATAATGGTTTGATGTGGGGGCAATTAGTTTTTGGAGAAAAATACTTTTTCGAATTTTCTTCTCTCGGATATTTTAGGATAGTGAAAGAAGATGGTTTTGATGAGGTTGCAATTAAAGATGCTACGCAAACAGACGTTATAAATAAAACCGGTGATAACGATTTAGTTATTCGTAAATTCGATAACAAATATTATTTTTTTATAAACAAGGTGTTGGTGCATACTATGGATTATCCCGGAATGCCCGGACAATATCTTGGATTTAAAGTTTCTCCCAATTCTATGATTAGAATTAATTTTTTACGTTTGTGGTATATCAATTAAAAACATTTTTTACGTTTATAGTTGATTAATATTTGACGAATTAAAAACTCAATTTTTTATTTTATTATAGTTCTTTTTTGTGAGAAAAATATGAATTAAATTTAACAATGGTTTTTTATTAATAAAAATATTTTAAAGAGATATGCAAAGAGATACAATTGTTTTTGATATTATTCAAAAAGAATATGAAAGACAAACAAGAGGTGTAGAATTAATAGCTTCAGAAAACTTTGTAAGCAAGCAAGTACTTGAAGCAATGGGTTCGGTGATGACAAATAAATACGCTGAAGGATACCCCGGAAAGCGTTATTATGGCGGTTGTGAAGAGGTTGACAAAACCGAACAACTTGCAATAAATAGGTTAAATCAATTATTTGGAACAGAATATTCTAATGTTCAACCTCATTCAGGAGCTTCTGCAAATGTTGCAGTTATGATGGCTCTTTTACAACCCGGTGAAACTTATTTAGGCTTAGATCTTGCTCATGGAGGACATCTTACTCATGGTTCTCCGGTTAATTATTCAGGCAAATTATTCCGTCCGGTTTCCTATCAAGTTAATGAACAAGGGTGGATTGATTATAATATGATAGAAGAGCTTGCTACCAAAGAAAAACCTAAAGTAATTCTTGGGGGAGCATCAGCATACTCAAGAGATTGGGACTATGAAAAAATGAGACAAATAGCCGACAAAGTTGGAGCTATATTATGGTTTGATATTGCACACCCTGCAGGGTTAATAGCAAAAGGGCTATTAAAAAATCCTTTTCCTCATTGTCATGTAGTTACATCTACAACACATAAAACGTTAAGAGGACCAAGAGGCGGAATTATTATGGTAGGCCAAGATTTTGATAATCCTTTGGGAATAAAAACACCAAAAGGTGCAGTTAAATCAATGGGAGCAGTTTTAGATTCTGCAATTTTTCCGGGAATGCAAGGCGGGCCATTAGAACACGTTATTGCGGCTAAAGCTGTAGCCTTTGGCGAAGCTCTTACTGATGAATTTTTTGAATACCAAAAGCAAGTTCAAAAAAATGCTAAAGTTATGGCTGAAGAATTTATTAAAAAAGGATACAAAGTTGTTTCTGATGGTACCGATAATCATTTAGCATTAATAGATTTACGTCAAAATTTCCCCGATTTAACCGGAAAAGAAGTTGAAAAAGCTTTGGAACTTGCCGATATTACTGTAAATAAAAATATGGTACCGTTTGATACTCGTTCTCCGTTTAAAACATCAGGATTAAGAGTAGGAACACCCGCAATTACAACTCGTGGTATAAAAGAAGATGAAATTATAACCATTATTGGTTTTATAGATAAAGTTATATCAAATATCGCAAATGAAGACATAATTAAAGAGGTTAAAAATAATGTAAATCAAATGATGGCAAAATTTCCATTAACAGTACATTAAAAAATTGATTTTTTAAAAAAATATTAAAACCTCTAATTATTTTAGGGGTTTTTTTATACTCATCTTATATTGCTTATTATTAATAACTTTAATGTTAATATG
>JAFGXO010000215.1 GCA_016936595.1 Bacteroidales bacterium
GTAGGGCTGCGAAAGCTCCTGCTCGTTTACCTTATCGGTGCCGGATTTACAGGAAAAAAGCATTAAAAAACTAATTGCCAAAATAATACGAAAAAACATAATGAAAATATTTACATACAAAGATAGAAGAAAATATTGTCCACTACTTTTACTTGCTCATGAAGTACAAAATTTTAAGTTCCAACTTACTATATTTCAAAATTCAATTCAAAAAATCTAATACAGCAACTCTGGCAGATTTAAAATTATCGTATTCCAACAATTCCATCCTCACAACTCTCTTATTATCAATAAATATCAAAATTGGACTCGTAAGCAAAATTTTATGCTTAACTAATAGATTATCTTTATCAATGGCAACATTTGATTTTTTTAAATCAATATGCCGGTATTTAATTTTAATATCCTTGTAATTATAAATGGCCGAAAAAATAAAACCAAATCTTTCATCATCAATAAATTCTTCCAAATAAGTTTCTGCCTCATTTATACATACACTGCAACCATCTCCGGGAATTATTACGATGATTTGCTTGTTTACAAAATCCGGAAATAAAGATAAAACCTTACTTTCCTCATTAGGATGAATGCGTGAGCAAGAGCTTATCAAAAGCCAAAATAGTAATACTTTTGAAAAAAAATTAATCTTCATTCTTCACCAAGTTAAATAAACTAAAACTTAATTCATCCTCATTTGTCTGTTCTGCATTTTGTATCATTAAACCTTTTCTGGTTACAACAGCAAAATTTGGTTTATAAAGCTTCTCATTAAGTACAATTCGGCTAATAACATCAAAATCAGTATTTAAAACACTAATTACAATGGGAGTATCGAACATGGTCAAAGGTGCTTGCTTGTATTTTTCTTCAGAAACTGCTAAATCTGTTATTAAATAATATACATTACGGTAGGTATCGTATAAAATGCCTGAGTTAAAAGTAGACAATGAAGATGCTCGCCCTATTTCATTTCTCACAGGTGTTATAATCTTATGATCGAAATAAGGATTTTCAAGTGGTATTTTTGCAATAAAATCCTGGCCATTGCTAATATATATGCTATCTAGCGGTGGGTAAACAAATACAAATTTGTTTTGCTCTTCAACAAAACAATAACGAGGTTGAAAATTAAAATAATCTAACTTCTGCAATGAGAACCAGTTATTCATAGCATAAATCTCCGGATATTGCTGTGCTGTAGTATATTCTTTTGTTTTTAAGTTCAATTTTATCAATTGCGCTAACGGACGAGGCCCAAAATTGCGAATAAACAGATGATTTCCTACTACAACCATTGGTGAGGTAATAGAATTTACCATAGCCATAATTTCAGGGCTTTCGCGATTTATGGGATACTTATTCTTAATCTCTGCTTTTGAATTTACCAATAATACGCCTTCGTAAGTTTGAATAAAAATGCTATCCGAATTTTTTACCAAAATTGCCTCAGGTGCATAGTTTAATGCATTGGGGCCTTTGGTATTCAACTGGATTTTCTTTAAAAATTTTTGCTTATCGGTACTATAAAAATACAATGAAAAATTGTATTCATTATAAAAAACGAGTTCTTCGATTTGATTATTTTGATATATCTGGGCTATAAAAATATTGTCAGAGGTCATTGAATCCAATGGGAAATTAATCTGGTCGGTATTTTTCAGAACAAATTCCTTGTTTACGCCTGTAGTAACATACGAAGATTCAGCATTACAAGCAAATAAAAAGAATATTGTTACTAAAATCAGGGGAAAAACGGACAGTTTCATGTGTGTGTTTTTATGCTATCTCTAACTATATCGACAGCAAATCAAAAAAAAAATGAATCATGCAAATAATTAGATACAAATTTATGTAAATTTTTTGATAACTTAAGATAAAATATATTGCAAAAAATTCCTTGATTTACATAAATTATCAACTAGATACATTAATATTCAAAAATATCAAAACATAACAAATCCGTATCACTACTCAAGGCATTTAAAATGTATATCTTACCTCCTGACACAAAACTTTGCTTAAAATCATAAACTAAAGAATTGACAATTACTTCATCAATTACTTCAAATTTATTATTTATTTTGATTATGCTAAATTCATTTTTAAATCTAACACGTTTCCAATCCATATAATCGGCAGTAAAATTTGGGAGTTTAACAAATCTATAGTAACTGTTTTTTGCAGAGTTCCACAAAATATTCTCATAAGATGCATGGCTTGCATAAAATTGATAATCCTTTCGAATATTGTTCTGAGATTTCTTTTCTAAGTATGGCTCAACCTGATCAACAAATTTGCTTTTTGCACTATATCTATGAAAGTTATTTTTGTTTATAGGCACAACAAAAATATCACTCTCAGCAGAAAAACTGTAAACGAGTAAATTATCAAGCGAATTGAATACATAGCTATGGAGTCCAAAAAAAATCTGATAATCGCGCATAAATTTCCCTTTCAATGGGTAATCAAATCTAAAATCACCAATAAAATTTTTTGTATTTACAAAGAATCCAATTCGAGCATTTACCTCCATAGGATTTGCAAAATTATTTAAAATTAAATAATCTGCTACTTTATTCATAGGAGCAAATGATTGCTGCTGAAGGCCCAAATTTGAAGCAAAATTCTTCTTTTTCTTTACTTTACCGTTTTCATAAAGCCAAAGTTCTCTTGTATAAATATGATAAACATATATCTTATTAAAACTTTCTGCTAAAAATGAATAAGCATTTGCAAAATTCTGATTTTTGGGTAACTCGATTTTTTTTACAAAATGTGACGATTTAATATCAAAAAAATAAATAGTATTATCAATAATTAACGCTAAAAAGTCTGTTTCTGAGACACGCATGACTTGTAAATATAGATATCCTTCAAAATCGCTATTATCAAGCCTAAACTCAACAGTACCTATTTTTTTAATACTACCCGACTGGCCATATAAAACACTGAAATTAGAATAAATTAAAGAATACATAACAAAAAAAACTGCATATATCCTATAAATTCTATTAAAAATCCACATTATTTACTTGTTTTGAATTAATATAAATATCATAAAAATAATCATTTGGATATATTTCCCGATAATTTATTCTATTTTCGGAATTATAAAACAAAACAGGATAAATACCAGTAAAACCGCTTGAATAAAATTTATCCTCCTGATCATATACAACCTTATAATTAGACTCTATTCTATTTCCTAACAAAAATCGGGCTTGCTTTTGAGAATCGTATCGGTGAATTATAATTATTAAATCCTTTAAAGTTCTGTTCTCTAATTCATTCTTTATTGAATGAAAACATCCGCCACATCCATTAATTGGAACCAAAAGATAGACATTTTCCCGAATATAATCAATATTTAACTGCGAAAATATATTAATATGCTCATTTTCATGTTTTTTACAGGATACCAAATTCAAAGGAACTAATAAAATCAAGATTGATATAAGTTTAATTTTCATTTTTTTTAAAGCTTAAAACTGTAAAATATTGATTATTCTCGTCACGCTTACTTTTCTCCTTGTCAAGAATATAAAGCTGCCCATTCTTTGTTATAAAAAATGAAGATGGGTCCATAAACCTGTTTTTTAGTTTATATTCGGCTATCAACCTAAAATCTTTATCTAACAACATAATAGAATGCTCCGGATTTTCATTTTTCTCTCTATCATTTAATTCCATTTCATTGTCCGAAATACTATGTTTTACAAAACGGATATAAAAATTGTTTTTTGATTCAAAAACTAAACTAGAGTAAGAAGCTCTTAGTGCAAATTCTTTTCTAAAATCTGAGTTATTTTCCTTAGAAAGAAACGGATTGAAATTAGATAAATACTTTGATTCTGGAAGTTTAACTTCATAAATGCTATCAAACTCATTGATAATACTTAGTCCATTTATAATTGGAAAACCTACTACAATAGAATTTGCATCAGGATTAAATGTAGGATTAAATAAATAATATTGCATTAGAATTGGTCTATTATCTTGATATGCATCAGTGTTGGGATAAGTAAGTAAAGATTTCATAGTGAATTCCTTTACATCAAGCTTTCGTATTAGTTTTATATCCTTTAAACCGAATAATACACCGCTTATATAAAAAGAATGATTTCTATAAATAATAGGAATTGATGTTGAGCTAAC
>JAFGXO010000037.1 GCA_016936595.1 Bacteroidales bacterium
ATATTGCTTTTGCCTAATCCTGTATCGGCTTTGCGATAAATGTAGCCTTTAAATTCAGAAATAAAAGCACTAATAAAAGTTTCAAAACTGTAAATTAATGCACTTTTTTTAATTGATTTATAGTTGTTGTTTCGTCTTTTTTTAAAAAAACTTTAAATCCTTTTCGTTTATCATATTCTTTGTGTGCCGAAATTGTATAATATTTTTGTTTTTCAACAAACTTAATCCCTTTTTTTAATTCAATTTTTTTTTGAAGCGTGTAATGTTGGCTGGTAATATTTGGTCAATGATGTGTTTAATTCTCTCATTTGAATGCAAAGTTACTTGTTTTTTTTTCTTTTAAAAAAAAGTTAAATATCATTAATTAGTCATAAAGTAATCTTATTCTTGTTTTATACCTTTCATTGATAATGCGATTCGTTCTCTGTTTTTATCAACCAAAATAATTTTTACAGTTACGTGCTGGTGAACTTTAATAATTTCGGCGGGGTTGCTAATGTATTTATCTGCAATCTCAGAAATATGAACTAATCCGTTTTGTTTGATTCCAATATCAACAAAAGCTCCAAAGTTTGTAACGTTTTTTACCATTCCGGGAATAATCATACCTTCGTATAAATCATCAATAGATTTTATAGTTTCGTCAAATTCCACAACCGAAAATTCATTTCGCGGGTCTCTACCGGGTTTTGCAAGTTCATTTAAAATATCAGTAAGAGTTTCTTCTCCAATATTTTCGGTTTTATATGCTGCTTTATTAATTTTTTTTTGCGTTTTTTTGTTTGAAATTAGTTCTTCAATATCAACGTTAAGGTCTTTCGCCATTTTTTGAACAATATGATAACTTTCGGGGTGAACGGCCGATGCGTCAAGCGGGTTTTCACCGTCGGTAACTCTTAAAAATCCGGCGGCTTGTTCATAAGCTTTGTCGCCCATAAGTTTAACTTTTTTAAGTTCTTTTCGGCTTTTAATTCTGCCTTTTTCTGTTCGGTACGATATAATATTTTCGGCTAATTTTGGCCCCAAACCCGAAACATAAGTAAGTAAATATTTTGAGGAAGTGTTAACATCAACTCCAACAAGATTCACACAACTTTCAACAGTTAAATCAAGACTATTTTTAAGCATTGTTTGGTCCACATCATGCTGGTATTGACCAACACCAATTGATTTGGGGTCAATTTTAACAAGCTCAGATAAAGGATCAAGCAATCTTCGGCCAATAGATACAGCACCCCTAACAGTTACATCATAATTTGGAAATTCCTCGCGTGCTGTTTTTGAGGCAGAATAAATAGATGCTCCGCTTTCATCAACCATGTAAATTTTTACTTCGCGGTTAAAACGAACTTTTTTGACAAATTTTTCGGTTTCTTTGCTTGCGGTGCCGTTTCCGATAGCTATAATGTCTATTTTGTATTGTTCCACTAATCGGCTGATTGTTTTTATTGCTTTTATTAATTCTTCGTTTTCGGCAAAAGGATAAACATTAGTGTTGAACAGTAAATTGCCTTGTTCGTCGAGAGTAACAACTTTGCAGCCTGATCTGAAGCCCGGGTCAATTGCAAGTGTGCGTTTTTTGCCAAGGGGAGGTGCAAGTAGTAGATTTCGTAAATTTTCAACAAAAACTTTAATAGCTTCGGCGTCGGCTTTTGTTTTTGCTATGTTTTTGTATTCTGTTTCTATCGAAGGTTTTAGCAGACGCTTGTACGCATCTTCGATAGCCAATTCAACTTGTTCGGAGGCTTTGTTATAGTCTTTAACAAAAAGTTTTTTTAATCTTTCGGTTGCTTTGTCGGCATCAACAGAAATATCAAGCCGAATAATTTTTTCGTTTTCGGCACGTAAAACAGCTAATAATCTGTGCGAAGGCATTTTTCGCAAATCTTCAGCCCAATTAAAATAATCTTTGTATTTTGCACCTTCCTCTTCTTTTCCTTTAGTTATTTTTGTTGATAGTATTGCTTCTTTTTCGAATATGTAACGAATTGATGTTCTGGCTTTTATGTCTTCTGAAATATTTTCAGCAATTATGTCTCTCGCTCCTTGCAGGGCATCTTGTATAGTTGGAACTTCGTTGTTAATAAATTTTTGGGCAATTGCATTTAAGTCAAAATGTTGTTGCCTGAATATTTCGGTAGCAAGCGGTTCAAGTCCTCGTTCTTTGGCTTTAACAGCACGAGTTTTACGTTTGGGTTTGTAGGGTAAATAAAGGTCTTCAAGTTCGGTTAATGTTTCGGCTTGTTCAATTTTTTGTTTTAATTGTGGTGTAAGTAGTTCATTTTTTTCTATAGTATCAAGTATATATTCGCGGCGTTTGTCGAGTTCAATAAAATTATTCATTTCTTGTTGAATATCAGCAATTTGAACTTCATCGAGGCTGCCGGTCATTTCCTTACGGTAACGACTAATAAAAGGGATTGTTGCTCCGTATTCTAATAAGCCGATAGTGTTTTTAACTTGATTTTGACTAATGCCAAGTTTGTTTGCTATTTTTGATATGTAAATAGGATTCATTGTTGTTTGAATAAAAATTATTGAATACAAAATAAAGCTTTTTTATTCAATTTTCACAACAATTTTATTTGTATTTTAAATTTTTAGGAAAATTATTTATATTGTTCAATATATTTTTGTTATTAGTTGTATTTTAAGTGTTAAGCCTGTATTAATCGTAAACATATTTTTTTATCAATAGTAGAGTTGGTAAAAAAATAGAAATATTTTTTGTGTGCTCGATTTTTTGCTAAATTATAAGCTTTTCATAAAATAAAAATTTGTTTTTTTATGATATTAATTCTTTTTCTCTTGTTTTGTGCTATATTAGTGTTGTTCTTTTTTATGTTTTTATTACAGTTAAAAATAAACTCTGTAAATAGCTGTTTAAGATTTACTTATTGTTATCTGCGTTTTGTTATTTTTATTATTGCTACTGTTTTATCATAAATAATTTTATATTATCTGCTAACCATTTTTTTGTTACTTTTTTTCAATATCATCATTTTGTAAGCTAACAAACTTATTATTGGATAATTGGTCTGAAAAGTATATTTTTCGCTTTTTTATTTGCAAAGACTGTTAGAAAAAATATAATTTTAAATAAGTATGCCTTGTTTTTGTTGTAAAATACCATGTTTTTTTAGTTTATATTTGGGTGTATGTTTTTGTTGAATTTATTGTTTTATTTGTTACTAAATTAACAACCTACATTTATTTCCCTAAATTATTTGGTTTAATCAATGATTTGTTGTTTTAATTTTATGATTTTTGCAAAATTTTAAATATATTATAGCGATTTTTCAAGTAAATTGATCAATGAATATTTGATATAAAAATATTACTTTTGTTTATGTGTCCATTCTTTGAAAAATTTTTCCAGCAAAGTTTTGAAATTTGGGAATAATGGTATTTCTTGAATTTCATCTTTTCCAAAAAAACTAATACCTTTAGATTCATTTTTATTATATTCTAATTTATTGTATTTATTTATTTTGCAAATATAAATTAAATCAATATGGTAATGAGGCGATTTTCCATTAATATATTCACAAAGTACAACATAAGGATTATGTAAAACTGTAATATCATTTTTTTTGTCTGTTAATGAATCATCAAGGTTTCCAATGATTTCAACTTCTAATCCTGTTTCTTCTAATACTTCTCTTACTACTGCTTGGTCAGGTGTTTCATTATCTTCAATATGGCCACCGGGATAAAGCCAAACATTTAATTTTTTATGATATAGCAATAAGATTTTTCCTTCTTTATTTAAAATCAAGGCTGATGCTGTGAAATGTTTCTCTAAATTATTTTTCATCTAATTTTGATTTTCGCTGTTTTTAATCAATAATTTGCGGAATTTTTTTTCTTATTTGTGAATATTGTGAGGGGTTTTATTGACTTTTAAGCTTAAAAAGGTAACCTGAAAATTAGATTATCAAGCTAAATGATTTGTTTTTTGGCTTGCTTAATTATTATTTTATTCTTAAGCCAAGAAAAGTTATGTCATCTCTTTGGAAATCGTTGCCGAGCCAATTGTTCATTTTGTTTTTTAATGTTTCTCCAATTTCATTAATTGGGTTGTCAATATTTTTTTCAAGAATTGCTCTGATTTGAGAATGTCCAAAACTCTCTCTTTCAGGGTTATTCAAATCTTTAAGACCATCGGTGTACATAAATATGGTGTCTCCTTTTTCAAGGAAAAATTTGTGTTCTTTAAACTGAATATTTTTGTTTAAAACAAAACCAATTTGACGAGCAGCACCTCTTATTTTGGTTAGTTTTTTGGTGGAATTTTTGTAATATGAAATGTGTTGTTTGGCTCCGGTAAATGTAACTTTTGTTTGTATGAGGTTATTATTTATTACTTTATCAAATCTACACAAACTAACAACCATACCGTCATAATTTTTTGATGAGCTTCTTTTAAGTGCTTTGCTTAAATAAACATCTAATTGCTCCATTATTTCTTTGGTGTTAGAATATCGTTGTTCGTTAATAATTTCGCCTAAAAGATGCGAACTAATTAGAGACATAAAGGCTCCCGGAACACCATGTCCGGTGCAATCAACCACGGCAAAAAATACGCTGTATCCAACTTTTAAACTCGGATTATCGTCTCTAACGTGCGTAAGACGTCCATCTATTTGGGTGAAAAGATTTGAAATCCAATAAAAATCGCCTGAAACAATATCTTTGGGTTTGAAAATAATAAAATTATCAAAAACTGTGTCTATTTCTTTTTGGGCAGGTAATATACTTTCTTGAATAGCACGTGCATAGCGTATGCTTGCAGTTATTTGATCTCGTTGTTCTTTTATCTGTTTTTCGTACATTTTCATAGGAGTAATATCTGCATCAATTGCAATAAGTGATGTTATTTCTCCTTCTTCGTCTAATATTGGAGTAAGTGTTGTATGTACCCAAATTTCTTGGTTTGTTTTATTTTTGAGTTTAAGTTCGTATTCAACAGTAACTTTTTCGGTTAAACATTTATTAACTGTTTTTCTTGTCTCTTCGTCGGTTTGGTCAGATATAATATTTTGGCTTACTTTTGTAACTAATTCCTGTAAAGTGTAGCCAAAAATTTTAGTAAAAGCGTTGTTTACCCATATAAAGTCTCCATCTTTATCGGTTAAAATAACGGCATTATCGGTTTCTCTAACAATGGTAGATAGTTTTTCGAGTTCTTGGTTAACAATTTGTAGTTCTTCGGCTTGTGTTAAAATTTCCTCTTTTTGTTGTTCTAATTCAGAGTTTTTTTGTTGAATTTGTAAAGTGCGTTCGTTTACTAACTCTTCGAGTTTATCGTTTCGGCGTTTTAATCTGAATGTGAAAAATTTTACTAATGCAATAAGAAAAAGTATAAGAATAATTACATAAAAAATGTAAGCGTAAATTGTTCTGTACCAGGGGTATTTAATGTATAAATTAAATTCAGAAATTTGGCTTTTTTTGCCATAAATATTTATTGCCTCAACCATAAAAACGTAATTACCGGGAGGTAAATTTGTGTATTCTTTTTTAGTTTCGCTTGTCCACGACGACCAATTTTCGTCGTAGTTTTTAAGCATAACTCGATATTGAGTTTTTTCGGTAGCAACGTAAAAAGGTGCGGCGTAAATAAATCTTAAATTGTTGTTTTTAAATTCAATTTCTAATTTGTTTTTATTTGTATATTCTCTGCTAAAACTACCATTGGGGTTTAAAATATAACCTCCGTAAAGCAAAGAATCTTTTGTTGAATAATATATTTTGCTAACAATTGGCCTGTATAAAAAAGTGTCTTGATAGTCCATTTTGTTGTTGATAAAAGCAAAGCCTTTTGAAGTTCCAATAACTGTATGAGAGGAGTCGTAATTTTGGGTAAATCCTAAACTGAAATTTAGTAATCGTTTAGCAAATTTGTTTACTTCTATAAATTTGTCTCCTTGTTTTCTGAAACAAAAAATTTCGGCATCAAGATTATCATTGTAATATTCAAACCAAAAATTGTTAAAGTTGTCAATTCCAATTAGTTGTAAAATTCTTTTTCCTTTAATATCAAAGTTGTCAGTTATAAGATGAAATTTGCATATTGAATCTTTTTTGCTATCGAAAAAAAATAGATTTTTGTATGTTGATATTAAAATAGTATCGTTCCATTCAAAAAATACTATTGAATTTGTATTTGAAAGACCTTTGTTCTCGTTGTATGTTTTAATATTAGTTATTTTATAAGAGCTGTCAATTTTTATTTTGTATATTGCTTCGTGACTTATTCCCACCCAAAGATTGTTATCTATGTCAAAATGTAGAGATCTTGCTTCTTTTTCAAAATCTTTAATTTTAAATTGAAATTTAAGACTGTCGCCATTATATTTGTACAAATAAAATCCTTTGTTAGTTCCAACAATGTAGTCGTTAGCATAAAAAGGGGATTTTTTTATTGTCCATATATTGGTCTCCGGTCCGTATGCTTTAACGTTATTATTTTTATCAATCCTTAAAATATTGGGGTTGTGAGAAATATATAATTCATTACCAATGTTAATTGCCTCCCAAGATTGACCACTTGCCGTTGTTATATTTGTAGGATTATAAATGCCGTAATTGTCTCTATTTATTTGATATGTTTTGTGGCCGCTACAAGCGTATATTTTTTTGTGTAAAAAAGTAAAAAACGAAGGGTGAGTGATTTCTAAATTAGCTCTTTCGTCAATCATTCTGATAGGAGATGAAAGTTCAACGTATGATAACCCGTTGCTTGTAAGCACCCAAAGGTTGTTGATATTATCTATAAATGAGCTATAAACATTTGTGCTATTGATTCCTACATCTTTGTTTAGTTTTAAGTATAATTTACCATTAAAATCAAGAATGAAAATTCCGTTATAAGTAGAGTATATAAGGAATTTGTTTAAATATAATCTTAAATCGGATATAGCAGTTCGGCCAAAAATGAATGTAAATTGATTGTAAAGTTCTAATTGATTGTTTTTTATGTTAAATATTTTATTGTCAATTGAGATAGCAAAAACTGTATCATTTCTGCTAACAAAACTAAAAATTCGTTCATTATTAGGATAATAATATAGAGAATCGTTTTTAATTTTTAACCAAGCACCTGAAATACACGAATAAGCTTCGTTTTTAGAGTTTACATATAAACTAAATGACGGCTGTTTGGTGTGATAAGTTTTAATTTTATTGTTAGCAATAACAAAAATATAATCAGAAGAACGAGCGTAAACAGTATCTCCACATGTTTTAAGATCCCATATTGTTCTAAAATCTTGATATCTATCAGGAATAGAGTCTAAAAGAGAAATAAATTTCAGGTTAAATGTGCTGTCGCTGGTTAAGTAGCCTAAGTTATTATCTCCGGCTACAAATATTTTACCCGATTTTGTTATTGCTACATCTCTGGCAGATTCTTCGTCGTGGAACTCAATAGTTTGCCAATTTGCACCATCAAATATTAGTAATCCGTCGCCGTTAGCAAAATACATTATTCCGTAGCTGTCTTGAGTTGCTCCCCAATTCTGAAAATGTGCTTTGTAGGTTAAAGGAGAGTAATTTGTTATTATCGGGAAGCCAATTGTATCTATTTGAGCGTTAATTAGTCCTGTAATTAATGAGAAAAATATTAACAAAAGATTTTTTTTCATTTATTCTTTTTCAATTTTAACACTAATTAAATAAAAACTTTGATTTTCATTTAGGGTTGGGAAAAAATTAACTTCAAGAGGGTTTTTTGACAGCAAAGCAACTTGAACTAAACCTATATTACCTCCGCCTTTTTTATTTCCAACATTTCTTAATTTTCGTTTAAGCGATCTTAAGCCAAGTCTATCTAATGAATTTATAGTTTCTGCACGTTTTAAAAGAACATTTTTTGTAGAATTTTCAACAACATTTCCTGCACTGAAAACAAAATGGTCGCTGTAATCGCTGATAATTAGAGTGCCTTCTCCATTTTCTTTTCCTTTTGTAACGCTTCTTTCGATTGAGTATAAAGCAATATTTTGCGATAGTTCGATAAAAATTTTAAAAAAACGGCGTCTGAGAGTTTCATTTTGCCACAATGTTGCTTCTAAATTTTCGGCCAAAAGTGTTAATATATCGCTATCTATAGGACCAACATAAGAAGCAACCAATTTATTTGCGAACATTATGTTGAATATCTCAAGCGTACTTTTGTGTTGTATGTGTCCCATAACAGTTTTTTTTCAGCTTTGTTTTGCAATTATTATACCTAAATTTGCTTTTTATGGCAGTTTTTTAAGTGTTAAAATCCTTAAAATGTTCAAATTTTTTTAATTCAATTTCTATTTTAGTATAAAATTCTTTATTTTGCAATTTGATTTTTCAAATTTATAAAAAATAACTTTATAAAAAAAATCACTTCAATTTAAGTTTGAAAAATTGTTTTAAAAAAATCTGCAAACTATGTTTTGTACAGGTTTTTTAAGAAAGTAGGTTTAATATAAAAAAATATTCTTATGAAAAATTTTGCATTAATTGGTGCTGCCGGATATATTGCTCCTCGACACATGAGAGCAATAAAAGATACTAATAATAACTTAATTGCTGCTTTGGATAAATGTGATAGTGTTGGGATTATTGATTCCTATTTTCCTCAAGCCGATTTTTTTACCGAGTACGAAAGATTTGACAGACATATTGATAAATTGCGTAGGGTAGGCGAAAAAATTGATTATGTAAGTATTTGTACCCCAAATTATTTGCACGATTCGCATATTCGTTTTGCCTTAAGGCATAATGCAGACGCAATTTGTGAAAAACCTATTGTTCTTAATCCATGGAATGTTGACGCTCTTACTGAAATTGAACATGAAACAGGCAGAAAAATTAATACTATTTTACAATTAAGATTGCATCCTTCTATTATTGCTTTGAAGAAAAAGGTTGAAGCTGAAAAAAATAAAATATTTGATATTGATCTTACTTATATTACTTCTCGTGGTAATTGGTATTATATAAGTTGGAAAGGTGATCATGCAAAATCGGGAGGAATTGCAACTAATATTGGGGTTCATTTTTTTGATATGCTTACTTGGATTTTTGGTGACGTTAAGTTAAATATTGTTCATTTATCTGAAGAAAACAAAGCTGCCGGTTATTTGCAACTCGAAAATGCAAGGGTTAGATGGTTTTTGAGTTTAGATAAAAATGATTTACCTAAATCGGCTGTTGATAATAATTTGTCAACTTTTAGGTCAATTACTGTAGAGGGGCAAGAGCTTGAATTTAGTGGTGGATTTACTGATTTACATAACCTTAGCTATGAAAAAATACTAAAAGGAGACGGTTTTTCGTTAAATGAAGCTCGTCAGAGTATCCAAATTGTTTATAATATCCGAAATTCTAAACCTTTAGGTTTGCAGGGTGATTATCATCCGTTTTTATTAAAAAAATAATATTTGTCAGTGTTTTATTTGAAAAATGAATATAATTTTGAGCAAAATTTTTATTAAAGAAAATGATATGTTAAAAGAATTAAAAAATAAAGAAGCTAAAATTGGCCTAATTGGTTTAGGATACGTTGGTTTGCCTATAGCAATAGAATTTGCCAAAAAATTCTCGGTTGTGGGTTTTGATATTAGCCAGAGAGTAGTTAATATGTTGAATAAAAATGAGGATCCTGCCGGAGAAGTTCCTGCTTCGGAATTTGAAGGAATTGATATTGTTTTTACAACAGATATTGAAGAATTGAAAAAAGCAAATTTTTACATTATTGCTGTTCCTACGCCAATAAATGAACATAATGAGCCTGATTTATCACCGCTTTTAAGTGCTTGTGAAACAGTGGGTAAGGTGATTAAAAAAGGCGATTATGCTGTATTTGAATCAACTGTTTATCCGGGTTGTACAGAAGATGACTGCGTGCCTGTAATTGAAAAAGTATCAGGCTTAGAATATATGAAAGATTTTAAAGTTGGGTATTCTCCTGAACGTATTAATCCGGGCGATAAAGTTCATACTTTAACTACAATAACAAAAATAACTTCAGGTTGTGATGACGAATCTTCTGATGTTGTTGCCGATGTTTATGGCTCAATTATTAAAGCCGGTATTCATAAAGCCAGTAGCATAAAAGTTGCCGAAGCTGCTAAAATTATTGAAAATACTCAACGTGATGTTAATATTGCTTTGATGAATGAACTTTCGATAATTTTTAACAGAATTGGAATTAATACTTTTGAAGTGCTTGAGGCTGCCGGTACAAAATGGAATTTTCTGAAATTTTTTCCGGGTTTAGTTGGAGGTCATTGTATTGGAGTTGATCCTTATTATCTTGTTTCAAAAGCAAAACAGCTTGATTATCACACTCATGTTATTTCTGCCGGAAGATTTGTTAACGATTCTATGGGCGGATACGTGGCTAAACAAACTGTTAAAAAAATTGTTTCTCAGGATAAAAATATCGTTAATGCAAAAGTATTAGTTATGGGTATTACTTTTAAAGAAAATGTAAGCGATATTAGAAATACTAAAGTTGTTGATATTGTTGATGAATTACAATCTTACAAAATAGAAGTTGACGTTGTTGACCCTTATGCAAATGCCGAAGAAGTAGAAAAAGAATACGGCATTAATTTAAAAAGAGAGCCTGAAGGAATGTATGATGCTGTTATAGTTGCTGTTAGCCACGACAAATATGCAAATTTAGCCGAGGGGTATTTTAAATCTTTAATGATTGGAAAAGGTGTTTTAATTGACGTTAAAGGTTCTTACTTAAACAAAATTAAAGATTTAGTTTATTGGAGCTTGTAAAAAATCACAAAGCAAATACATTAGTAGGCAATTTTATAGATGTTAATATCTGACAATTGCCTACTTAATATTTAGTTGAAAATTAGTGAGTTAGTTCATTAAATAAATTTGGTAAATTACCATCAATATATCTTTGTACTGCGGTGTCAATATCTCTTTCATCGGTCATTATAACATTAATACCGTTCATGAAAAATCTTTGATAAGCACCTCTTCCCATTCCTCCTGCAATTAAAATTTGGCAATCTCCAATTTCTTGTGCCATTTCATCATGTTTTTGGTCATTATCTGCTCCAAATCCATGCCCTTTAGTGTTATCGTGATCATGGTTGTGGTTTTGATTTTGCTGATTTTTTGCAAAATGCCCCGTTCCGCGTTCAATTACTTCTTTTTTAACAACTTCTTGGTTTTCAATTGTGCAAATTGTGTAATATGGCGAACGCCCAAAATGTTGACCTATTGTTTTTCCGTCAACGGTTACTATAGCTACTTTCATTTTTTGATTTATTTATTA
>JAFGXO010000038.1 GCA_016936595.1 Bacteroidales bacterium
GCTAAATTTGACCTTAAACCCGAAGATGTTGGATTTAACTTAAATTCTGATTTTTAACGAGTTAAATTTTACGTTAGTTGGAATTAACAAACCTCTTGGATACTCATTCAATCCAGATCTGTATAAAATTGTGTCTTTGATGTAATTCCCATTATTATCTAATAAATAAACTCTAAAATCATGAGTTGAGTACCAATCAGAATAACCACCTAAGCATATAATATTTGCATTTTGTGTTTCTTTTAAATATTGGCAACTGATGTTTAGATCGCATGTTTTAAAAACTATGTCACCGTTTATAGTTATTTTTGAAATACCATAACATCCGGTTTCAACACCTTTAATAATAATGCACCCATCGCTTGTTCTTGCAGCAGCCTGTGTACCGTAAAACGGTGCAGGTATTTGATTTTGAATACTACCGTCTTCATTTACATATAATAGTTTTCCGTTGCTTGTTATTGCCAAATATCTATCACCTAAAGCAAATATTTCATTAACTTGCCTGTTTAAAGTCCAAACAGTATCACCATTATAATCAAATTTTATAATTTTATAATCTTCAAAAAGTCCGGTTGCAATAATAGAGTTATCATTTCCTTTTATGAGATTGTTGAAATAATATTGCACATACTGCTGTCCTTCCAATAACTTTACCCAGACTGTATCTCCATTATTATTTATTTTTATTAAATATGGTTTCCATGGTGTATTATTATCAATATGATAACCACCACCAATATAAAAATAGCCTTCTTCGCCTTCACAGACAGTTGTATGATGCAGAGAATAATTAAAATCTTTTATTTGTTGCGTTTTTTCCCAAATTGTATTACCGTCAAAATCTACTTTTGCAAGATATAAAAGCGTTTGATCAGTACCTTGTGAATTAGCGACAAGTAAATAGTTGTCATCAGAAGTTCTGCAAAAAGCACCGTCCCTTTCTGAGTTTTGAGCAGTGCCGTAGGCATTTTGCCAATCAAATGGGTCTGTTCGCCATACAGTTTGAGCTTTAATTTGAAATGCGGTTATCAAAAAAAAGCCGATTATTAGCAATAATTTAGTTTTCATTGTTTTAGAGTTTTAAGAGTTTAGAGTTAAAAATTTGTTTGTTGTTTTGACTTAAGATGTTTATGAAATAAATTCCTAATTGTAAGTTTTGAATATTTATTTGCTGATAATTAGAATTTACAGTTCCGGATAAAATAGTTGTGCCGGTTATGTCTATTATTTGATAATTGTATGAATCTTTAAAATCCGAGAGTGAAATATTAATAAAATTGGTTGCCGGATTTGGAAAGATGTTTATTTCGAAATTTTTCTCATTAATATCAGTTACATTCCATTGACTCATCTTTGCAAGAATCAAATCACTCCCACCAATTGGGCCATCTTCACCCCAGCCGAATAATATATAATCGCCGTCATCAGCAATCAACAAACCTCTTGGGTACTCACTCAATCCGGGTCTGTATAAAATTGTATCTTTTATTAGATTGGCTTCTTCATCTAATAAGTATATTTTAAAATCATTTGTTGAATAATAATCGTAATATACTCCTAAACATAATATTTTATTATTTAGTGTTTCTTCAATAAATACCGGTGAATTTTGAATAATAACATTTGTGTTTTTAAAAATAATTTCTCCATTTTCGTCAATTTTTGCTATACCTGATGCAGTATTTATATCATAGCCTTTTATTAAGAAAAGATTATTGTAAGTTTTAGAAGCGTTTTGAATTATCTCAAAAGGAGCAGGCATTTGATTATAAGCCTCCCCGTTCTCAGAAATAAAAATCATATTGTTTAGAGTACTATGTTCAAAAGCAATATAATTATCACCCATTGCAAAAATTTTATCAATTTGCCTGTTTAAACTCCAAACAGTATCTCCATTATAATCAAATTTAATTATTTTATAATCTTCAAATAGTCCGGTTGCAATAATTGAGTTGTCATTTCCTTTTATGAGATTGTTGAAAAAACTATATTCTTGGCCTAAAACATTTGTTCCGTTAAAAACTTTAGACCATAAAGTATCGCCTTGCGAGTTTATTTTTACTAATATCGGTTTCCAACTTGTTGGTCCGGTATTTAAAAAACCGCCACCGCCGTTGTAATAAAAATCGTCTTCTCCTTCGCAAACACTGTTTACCATATATTCGGCACTAAAATCTCGGATTTTGTATCTACGTTCCCAAATAATATCTCCTTCCAAATCGGTTTTTACAACATATAAACTGTCGAGAGTGGTTTCTGTCCAGCCGGCAAGTATGTATGAGTTGTCGGTTGTTTTGTATATTGCACCTGCAAAATCAGCATTTTGGTTTCCATAAGCATTTTGCCAATCAAAAGGATTTTCTTTCCAGACTGTTTGTGCTTTAATTTGAAATGCGGTTATCAAAAAAAAGCCGATTATTAGCAATAATTTTGTTTTCATAATTTTAGATTTTTATAATTTTTGTTTGATAGGTTTGATTATTTGAGATGTTGTAAATATTTAATAAGTAAATGACTGAATATGCAAATAGTTTATAAATTAGTTTTTCTGTAAAATATGAGTATTGAAAAATCATGTAAAATATGTCGAAAAATAATATGATAAATTCAAAAAAATAAATTAATCACAAAATTTGTCGTGAAATGTCATTTTTGATGCGTAAGATGACCAAATTGATGTGCGAACGTACTTTGACTATTTTTTAGCACACAAAAATAAACGCCCTTATTTTTGAAATGAGAGATTGAAAGAAGGAAATATGATACCAATCAACAACGAAAAATGTATGCTAATACCGAACCGTTATCATGTAACAGAAAATAAATTTTCTTAACATGATAATTTTTCGGCATTATACTAAATATTAATTATTAATCTTGATAGCGGTTTAGTATAAATTGCTTTGAAAAAAACATATAAGCTTTCAATGTCGTTTAGTTAAGGAAAAAAACGGAAAGTACCTAACGGCACTTTAATGTTTGTTATCTTTTAGTTCCGACTTACGTCGGA
>JAFGXO010000216.1 GCA_016936595.1 Bacteroidales bacterium
GACAAGAACAATCCCTACGGGCTTGTTCTTGTCGATCGGGGCTAAATGCCGTAACATTCCCTTCGGGACTGTTCCTGTCAATGGCTAATCGCCATTGAAACGGCATTTAGCCCCGATCGTTATAAAACATAAAAATTATTCCGCACCCCATGTTGGTAATTTCTGCCACTCACCTGTTGGTAATAATTCCATAGCATCACTGCATCTAATTATGCTGAGTATGCCATCGCGCACTGCATTTTCATCTTCTGCTGTTATTTTGGTTGCCACATAGTGCGTACCATCTTCAAATGTCATAATGTAAGTTTCCATTTTTTACGATTTTATAACAACAAATATAAGCCATTGTTTCAGTGCTTTTAATATCTGTTGTTGGTTAATATTCATTTTTACTTTCAATTTAGTGTAGTGTTCAACGGCTTATATTTGCAGCCCGTTATAAGCAACTTTGCTGAACGAGATACGACCTGCTTTTTTTGTCACAAGTAACATTCTCTTTTGGTATTATTTTGACATCACTAATTAGAATTTTACAAGGTTCATCTAAATACCAAATATGTTCAGGGTCGCTTTCGTGTATCATACCTGCTTCACAATATTGTGGCTTAATTCCTGGTGGTTGAAAATATATTGTTTCCATAAAAAAAGCTGCTTATAACGGTTTCGGGCTTGGCGAAGGTGGCGAAAATTAGCACCAACTTTCATTCGCAGCACCAAAGTTCAAATTTACACAAAACTGTCCTACGAAGCACTGCACCGCCACTTTTGCCAAACCCGTGTTATGCCTTCGTTGTTCTTTTTCGGTCGTGGTTTGTCTGTCCATTTTGGTCTGTCGTGGTGCGTTTGCTTGGTAGCTCTTTTGCATTTTTTATTTGGCTTTGTGCGTTGGCTAAAAATGTAAATGTGCTACCAAAAGCGTTGGCTATTCAAAGTCTATTTCTGTGTTTGAAATTCTATCTAACTCCTCTAAAATGCTTTTTTTAAATAGGTCAATTTTTTTGTATTTATTAGATAATTCTTTTTGAGCAACCAAATCAATTGTTCCGTCTGATTTTACTGGAAATGGTATCTGTAATTTCTTTACAATGCTTTGAGGTAAACTTTTCTGCTTTTCTCCCTTGACATTTTCAATAAAAATTGGTTCAGCAATATATTTTACATATTCTAAGTCAACCTCTTTTGTCAATGGTCTTAGCCCACAATTATTTCTACCAATATTAAATTTTCCGCTTCTAAGTTTAATATGTCCTGAATTACCATAAGTCACCCAAGTCAATAAAGTTTCATCATACTTAAATGATTTTATGTAACCAAAAACACCTCCATTTTCAATCTGACCTGAATAAACAGGGTATTCTCCTTTATTTTTGTCTATGAATTTTTTAGTAAGATTTTCTTCTCCTATTATTTCAAAAAGTTCATCAATACTGAAATATTTCAGCGTGGAATTATCATTAATTTCAATAATTAAATTTTCGATTTGGGCTTTATATTCTTCAATAGTTTTTTTGATGTCTTCGACATATAAGATTTTATCTACAATATCTTTTTGTGTTTCTAAATCAAATTCGCCATTTTCGTCAACAGGCATAATGATTTCAACCTCTTCAACCATTTTTGGATAAACTTTTGTAAATTCATCTGAACCGTTTTCTCCTTTTCTTCCTTTTGCTAATTCTCGTAATTTTGGCTCAACGATATTTTTCACATAAAGCAAATTAATGTTGGGCATTTTGGGTTTTAACAAACCTCTATCTCCATTAATTGAGAACTTACCTTCAATCAACATCATATAACCTGCAAATCCATTTGTTGCCCAAGTCAGATATTGCCCATCGTAATCATTTGTGTTGATATAGGTTAAAGGTGCATTATTAGATGCAGAATAAACAGGATTGTCTCCTTTATTTAGGTTGCCGTAATTTTTAGTGTATAAAGATTTACCTTTTTCAATATCAAAAAGGTCTTTGAGTTTATAGGCTTTCTTATTTAGTTCAGACTTTTTTTTTTCAGACAATTCCTTTATTCCTTCTTGAAAAGTCTTAAAAGAAATTGATATATCTTCTACCAATGAAGAAAAGTCAAGCAATCCTAATTTGTCTTTTTTCTCACTTATTCCAAGTTCAATTTTTTCTTCTTCGCTCCACCATTTGTCTATTATCCAAGAGTTTTCTAATGAACTTGTGAAGTCTGAAAATGGAAATACCTTACACCTTTTATCTGTATTAATTTTCGCAAAACTTGCTTTATTACCTTTGAAAAAAGAATACAAAGTAACTGCTTCGCTTAAATCATCTTGGTCAATGTCAAATCTGTAAACGTCTCTTGTTTCTCCCATTTCACTTACTAAGTAAGTGAATATAGGGTCAGTCTGAATGTCCTTTTTATTTGCTTTTTTAGTTAAGCAAAGAATGTATGTCTTTTTATTTGTTGCAAAAAACGTGTTTAATGGTAACGATACGATGCCATCAATATAACATTCGTCTATTATAAACTGTCTTAAATTTTTGTCATTTTGACGATTGAAAATTCCATCGGGAACAATTATAAATGCTTTTCCGTTTGGTTTTAATGCTCTGATAATCCACTCCATAAACAAACCTTCAACACCAATTGCATTGATTTTGTAATAGTTTACAAGCGTTCCGTCCTTTTTAATTTCTTCCTTTAAGTTACTACTTCCGCTTGTTACATAAGGCGGATTTGTTACAATAAGGTCGTATTCGTTTTCAATGGGTTCAGAAAGTGTCCCTAAAATGGAATTTGTTTTGAGTAAAAAACTGTCATTAAAAAGTTGAGCAAATTCCGTTGTAATACCTGGGTTTTCTTTGATAATATCAGAAAAGTAAATCAACATATTGGCTTTTGCCAATATGATTGTTTTTTGTTCGTCTTTGTCAAAACCTTTGTCGTAACCGTGAATAGTAATTTTAGGAATTAATTTCCCTTTCTTGATTTCGTAGAACTGGTCAAGTTTAGTAATTACAGGTTCTAATAAGAATTTTCCAACGCCACAAGCTGGGTCGCAAATTTTTGCACCTACTTTAATGTCATCTTTTGCCATTTCTACAACGGCTCTAACTACTTTAAGAGGTGTAAAGAATTGTCCCCAATTTTTCTTGCTGATACTTTCTTTTAGGAAACTTTCAAAAAGTTGGCTTTTGAAATCATAATCAATATGTTCAAGTTTTCCATAGTCTTTAAACTTGGTCAATACTTTTTTGAAAACAGTACTATATCCTTTTACAGCTTTTTGGTCTTTGCTGACAAAGATAGTTCCGTTAATAATAGTTGTTTTGTCTGTTGGATTTTCAGGAAACAAAGTTTTGATTTTAGGACGTACTATACTTGCATACGTTTCTAAAACCTCATCTTCTGTGTTTCCGCTAAAACTATCGTAAAGCGTATTGAAGTTGTACATTCCTTGCAATACACCTAAATCACTTAGATATTTAAAAATAAAAAGTTCAACAAATGTATAAAGACAATTCTCGGGTGTAGCACCACTTACAGACCAAATGTCTTGCCAAATCTGTTTAGCCAAGTCAGTCGGATTTACCAATTGCTTCGGCTTGATTTGGTCATTTAATTCGTTTATCGAAAAAATAATTTTCTCGATAAGTTCAGGCAGTTTTTCGTCATTTGGGTCAAAGTTGGTTTTTATTTCTTTTCCACTTTCGTCTTTAATTCTATTGCCTGTTAAAACATTTACCCAAACTGTTTCTTTCGTGTCAGTCGCAATAATTATGTGTGCATCAAGTTTTTTAGCAACTTCTAATTCTTGATTTATTGCTTTGTTTTTCTGTATAGCTGTTTTAAATTCAGAAGGCTTTTTATATTCGATAACAGCAATTACATTTTTCTTCTGAACGATTAATCCGTCAACTTTCTTTTTTTCTTCAGCTCCGTAGTTTACGTTACGAATAATGCCGTGTTCTTTTAATGCCTTTACAGATGTTGCACCAATGTTATAGAAATCCCACTTGCCAAGCTTTTGGCAGTTTTTGATTAAATCTCTTTGTAAAAGTTCTTCACTCATAACGGCTTAAAAATTTAGTTTAGCTTGTTTAGTGTGCATATTTTTAATGTACTTTACATTGTCCTCCGCAACTACAAAAACATTTTCCGAACAATGATTTTCGTATGCTTCTAAAGCAAATTTGTCTGCATAAAATAGGTCAGTAATTTTTTGTAAGTCAATTTGAAATATTTCAGAAAGTTTGGGAAGTTTAGATTTACTGAATTTTTGAGTTCCGTTTTCAATTCTACTAATTGCACTTGAATTAATGCCAATTTTAGCACCAAATTCAGTCTGTGTCCAATTTCTCTGCTCACGCTCTGTTTTTATATAATGTCCGAAACTTGCCATATTTTAGGTTTTACATTTTTTGATTTGACCTATAATTCGCAAATCTACTAAAGTTTTTCTAATTGGTAGCAATTTTTTCTCAAATTGGATAAAATATTTGTCAGGGTGGTGGGTGGGTTTTAGGTGCGGTTGGGCAAAATTAAATGTGGTGCAAAAGTGTTGGTCTTGTGTGTCGGCTTGCACCTCTTTTAATTTTGCGAAGCGTTGGCTGTCTTTCTGTTTTCTTGTCCTAAGTCTTGTCGGTTTGCACGGTCTTTTTACAATGAGGCATAACAGCGTGTTTATGCAAGCGGGGTAAGTGCTTCGATTCAAACTTTCTGCGTAATTGAAAGAAAAAATAAAAGCCCCGCCCGCTTTAAGTTTTTTAAACTTATAAGGATTTGTTCACTACTACTATTTTACCACCTACCATTGTACCACTTTCTTTAAATGCTCCTTTTTCAATATCAATAATTTCAGCATTTAATTCGTCAAGCCATTCTCTAAACTCAACTTGCTTTTTTTGGCTTCCATTTACCCAACTTTCGGAAGTAATACAAACCAGTCTGCCACCACGTCCAAGTACCTCAAACATTTCCTTTAAGTGGTCAATATCTTGGTTTTTGGTAAATGGTGGGTTCGCAATAATTTTGCTATAAGTTTTGCCATTGTGCTTAAAAAAGTCGTCCCCGATTAAATTGAATCGCAATCCGCTTTTGTTTAAAATTGTTGTATTCACGTCCATTAATTCGAAGCAGTCAGGTACGCAATCACAAACTTTGTTTATTGCCTTTATAATTGCTCCCTGTCCAGCACTCGGTTCTAAAATAGTATCGTGTTGTTCAAGTCCTGCAATTTCCACAAGCTCATCAGCAAGTTTTTCAGGAGTTGCAAAAAACTGAAATTCTTTTTTTAAGTTTCGATTCTCTCCATTAGCCACTTGGTTTAGTAGGTCGGTCGGGTCTGTAGCAAAAACAAACCCCGCTACTTTTCCACCTTTCCATTTTCCACCAATCAACTCAAGTGCTTTTTTCACTTCTAAATACTCATTGCGGCCAAGTTGAACACCAGGGAGTTTAACTACATTTCCTTCAACTGTACATTCTTGTAATACTTGTTCTTTTGTCATTTGTTTATTTTTTAAGATTTCCCACCCTTCGCTTTTATTTTTTAGTGCTCCGTAGCAACGGCAGTGGGTAAATATCCGCCAGCTACTAACACGTTGTATATGTCAGTTTTGCCAATTGGCTTTAGTGCCTTGAATCGGAGTATATATGTGGCAAAACCGAACACATATACCCATCGACAAGAACAATCCCTACGGGCTTTCGGTTACAAAGATAGGCGCAATAAAATCAAAAAACAAATATTTAACACGCTATTAACAAATGTTGTTTTTAATAATCATACGCATCTCCTTAATCTTATCATTTAAAAGAATTGGAGTATAGTTTATGTTTTCACATGACACATTAAAATATCTATTATTATTAACGTTAACGGAATGAGTGTGTCCGTGTATGTTAACAAGTCCTCTTAATTCTGATTCATGGATTGGAAAATGTGTCAACCATGCACCATTATACTTAATAGCACCTGCAACAGCTCTTACATATTGCAATAAATCATTTACACTCCTTCGATCATCATGGTTGCCAAGAACTATAATCTTATCTCCTTTTAAGCATGATAATAGTTTATAGTATAATTTGTTCATTGCAATATCTCCAAGAACATAAACTAAATCTTTTTTATTTATTGTATTATTCCAATTATTAATGATAGTATTATTCATATCATCAACATTGTCAAAACCTCTCCACTTAGAGACGTTTACATGACCTAAGTGTAGGTCTGAAATCACATATACATTGCTCATTTTATCCCATATTCAAAAAGTACTCTGTTCTTTATAGAACAAGCATTATTTGACTACTTGTTTTTTTTAGCAGTCTTATTTATTCTATTGTTAGTATTACTATTATTAGACTTA
>JAFGXO010000217.1 GCA_016936595.1 Bacteroidales bacterium
AATGAAAAAAGCGATTTTTATATCAATAATATTATTATCCTATTTTGCTGTTTTTTCGCAAAATGACCCAACAATCTATGATCCGCAAGCAAAAGAAGTTCTTGATAATTTAGCGGATAAACTTGAGGGTAAAAATGCACGATTGTATTTTTTATATTCCTTTTATAACGCTCAAGACTCCTCAAGTACAGATTATTATGGTTATTTATTTGCAAAAGATGATGATAAGTATAAGGTTATGGTGCCCAATGTAGAAGTTTTTTCAGATGGCGTAAAAACATATAGCTACAACAAAAAGAACAACGAAATGAATATTACTTTTGTTGATCCTTCGAGCGATTTAGCTTACACTCCGCAAAAGCTGATAACTATTTATAAATCAGGGTTTAAGTACAGCTATCGTGGCGAAATAACTTACGATGCAAAAGTAAAAGTAAATGGGCAAATTACCACAAAAAGTAAAAATTGTCATGTTGTTGATTTGTATCCAGAAAATCCTAAAAAATCTGCATTTTCAATTATACGTATTTGGATTGATAAAGACGCAAACGAGTTAGTAAGTGTTAAATATCAGCATAATAGCGGTATTGAGGAGGTTGTTGAAATATTGAATTTTGAGATTGACGTTAATATCAATGATGATATTTTTATATTTGATCCAAGTAAATATCCTTCAGACTTAGATGTAATTGATTTTACAGAGGATTAATAATAGTAAAGACAAAAAAATCCGATTAATACTAAATTAACCGGATTTTTTTTCATTTATCCTACCGGAAAATTTTCCGCATTGTCAATCATTCCGGCTAATTTGTGAGGTTCGTGTATCAGCAAGGGTAAATGTTGCGGACAAATACGAACTTCTTTGCTTTTGTAAGTCATTATAACTAAAGGTATTTCATCTTCAGTTTTGTTACAAACTAAGCAAGTTTTGTTTTCTTCAATCATGTTTTTGGTTTAGGTTTGAGTTTTTTTTTGACAATATTTTTTTTATATTACAATATCAACAAAATCAATATGTATTATAAAGACGAAATTGTTTCAAAAAAAGTTGCTAGCACCCAAAACAATGAATACTATTTTTTTCAAAACAATGATTACATTGGAATAATTTATGAGATTTTTAAAAACATAAACATTAAAAACTTAGAACTAAAATTAGTGAATATTCCTAATTAAGAAAAAATCACTCAATTGTTTTGGGAAAACTAATTCAAAACACCTCACATTTAACTCACAATAATAAAAAAAGCTGACAAAAAATGCCAGCCTTAAAAATATTTTAATATTACTTATTCAAATTTACGTTCAACTTCAACGTCTTTAAATGCTTCAATAAAGTCGCCAACTTTAATATCATTAAAGTTTTCAACACCAATACCACATTCATAACCTTTTTGAACTTCTTTAACGTCTTCTTTATAACGTTTTAGAGATTCCAATTTACCGGTATAAATAACAATACCATCTCTAATTACGCGAACATTATTATTTTGAAAAAGTTTACCATCTCTAACCAAACTACCGGCAATAGTGCCAACTTTAGTAATTTTAAACACATTAAGAACTTCGGCAATACCTAAAATTTCCTCTTTAAATACAGGAGCAAGCATACCATGAACAGCGGCTTTAACATCGTTGATAATATCGTAAATTATTGAGTATAAACGAATTTCAATATCTTTACTTTCGGCTAATTTACGTGCAGAAAGCGACGGGCGAACATTAAAACCAACAATAATTGTGTTTGAGGCGGCAGCAAGCATGATATCATTATCGGAAATTTGACCAACTGCACTTCTAATTACGTTAACATTAACTTCTTCGTTAGATAAGCGTTGAATTTGATCGGTAATAGCATCAGCAGAACCTTTTACGTCGGCTTTAACAATAAAATTAAGATCAAGTTTTTCGCCTTCAGCCAAACGTTTACTAATATCTTCGAGAGAATGTTTTTTACGAGCTCTCATTTCTAATTCGCGAATAATTTGCAAACGGTGATCTGCTTTTTCTCTGGCATCTCTATCATTGTCCATAACAACAAGTGGGTCGCCGGGCTCAGGAGCACCATTAAGTCCAAGTATTTGAATAGGAGTTGAAGGGCCAACTTTTTTAACTTTTTTATCGTATTCGTTGTAAAGAGCTTTTACTTTACCATAATGTGCCCCAGCAACAATCACATCGCCCACATTAAGAGTTCCGGTTCTAACAATAATATTTGTTATATAACCTCTCCCTTTATCTAGTTGAGCTTCGAGAACTGTAGCAATAGCATTTCGTTTTGAATTAGCTTTAAGTTCAAGCATTTCGGCTTCGAGCCAAACGCGCTCAAGTAAATTTTCTATACCAAGCCCTTTTTTAGCCGAAATTTCAACGCAACCATACTTACCGCCCCAATCTTCAACAAGCAAATTATGTTCAGCAAGTTGTTGTTTTATTCGTTCAGGATCGGCTCCATTTTTATCAATTTTGTTAATTGCAAAAACCATTGGAACGCCGGCCGCACGAGCATGATCAATAGCTTCTTCGGTTTGAGGCATAATGCTATCGTCGGCAGCAATAATAATAATTGCTATATCTGTAACTTTAGTACCACGAGCACGCATTGCGGTAAATGCTTCGTGCCCCGGGGTATCAATAAATGTAATTATTTTATCAGACTGTTTAACACTGTAAGCACCAATATGTTGAGTAATACCTCCTGATTCAGAGGCAACTACATTAGTTTCTCTAATATAATCGAGCAATGAAGTTTTACCATGGTCAACGTGTCCCATAACTGTAACGATTGGAGGACGAGTTTCAACTTGATTATCTTCGGCATTCAACATTTGTTCAACTTCCTCTTCAAATGAACTTTGAACGTACTCAACTTCAAACATATATTCTTCAGAAATCATGTTTATAAGTTCAGAATCTAAACGGAAGTTAATTGTAACAGGTTGTCCAAGGTCAAAACAAAGTTCAATAATTTTGTTTGGTTCAATGTTCATCAAATCGGCAAGTTCCTTAACTGTAATAAATTCGGTTAATTTAAGGATTTTATTTTCAGCTTCTTGCTTTTCTATTTCCTCTGTAGCTCTTTTATGGTGTTCTTTACGTTTATTTTTACGGAATTTAGCAGCTTGACTTTTTTGTTTTTGTTCTAATTTTTGAAGTGTTTCTCTTACTTGTTTTTGAACATCAACTTCGTCGGTAACAACAGGCTCAACTTTTTTCTTTTTAAGTCGTTTTGTATTATTATTTCCTATTATTCTACCTTCTTTGTTTATTTCAACTTTTTCAACTCTAGGTCCTTTTCGTCTTTTTGAGCGATCTTTGTCAGGTTCTTTAACAGCGTCTTTTTTAACTTCTTTTTGTGGGTCTTTTTTATCGGTTAAAACAGGTGGTTTTTTGCGGGTTTTACGTTGCTCTTGCTGACGTTTTTTGCGTTCGTCCTCTTTTTCTTTTTTAGTTTTTTTATCCGGACGAGTTTTAAGATTCATGCTTTTAAGGTCAATTTTTCCAACAACAGTAGGTCCTTTTAATTTTTCAATGTCTTCGGTTTCAATATGTTTAACTTCTGATTTATCCTCGTCAGTTAAAACAAGTTCGTCTTCAATTATTGTATCGTCGTCATCATCAATTATTAGGTCATCATCTACTTCATCTTCGATTATCTCATCTTCTATAATTTCATCTTCAATTATATTCTGTTCAATAATTTCATCTTTTACTTCAGGTTCAATTTCAGTTTGCAATATTTTTTCTTCTTTTATTTCTTCTTCAACAATTTGTTTAGTTTGTTCTTTTTCTAATTGTTCAAAAGTTTGAGGCACTTCAACTTCTTGTATTTCAAGCTCTTTAGATTCAACAACAACTTCATCCTGCTCAACAATATTTTCTTTAGTAATAATTATTTCTGCTTTTTTCGGCTGTTTTTCAGTTTCTTTTTTATTTTTATTTTTTGGATATTTCTTTTTATTAAATTCATCTAAGTTAATTTTTCCTAAAACTTTTGGTCCGATATTTTGTTTTTCAGTTTCAACGTCTTCAATATTTTTTTCTGATTTTTCTTCAGTTTCATCATTATCAATCTTAGATTGGTCTTTAATAAGAAATTCATCTGATTTTTCATTTTGGGCACCATCAACATCAGAACTATCAACATCATCAATGCTAATAGTTTTTTTAAACATTTGAGCTTCTTGTTCTTTTTGTTCAATAATTTTTTCTTTAATAAGTTTTTCATCTCCAAACTTATTAAGTGCCTTTTGATACTGCTCTTGATCAATTTTGGAATTAGGGTTTAATCCCGAAATCCCTTCTTTATTAAAATAATCAAGTAGTGTACTTACTCCAACTCCAAATTCTTTTGCCACTTTAGCAAGTCTATGTTTGTTTTTTTGTTCCATAAACAAATTAAAAATATTTTGTTTTGGCTTAAAAGCCATAAAATTAAAAAAATAAAAAATTATTGTTCAAATTCGTCTCTGATTATTTCTATTGCATCAAGAATAGTTTCTTCTTCTAAATCAGTTCTTCTAAGTAGTTCTTCGATGTCTAAATCAAGAATACTTCTTGCAGTATCAAGTCCTACTTTTTTAAATTCATCAATAACCCAGTCTTCGAGTTCTTCTGAAAATTGATCGATATCTATGTCATCAGTTTCATCTTCATCAAGCACTCTAAACACATCAATTTGATGACCGGTTAAATCCATTGCTAATTTAATGTTAAAACCTTTTTTACCAATAGCTTTAGAAACCTCTTCACTTTGAAGATAAACTTCGGCACGTTTTTCTTCTTCAAAAAGCTTAATAGTTTCAATTTTAGCCGGACTAAGAGCACGCTGAATAAATAACGCAACATTAGAGGTAAAATTAATTACATCAATATTTTCGTTTCTAAGTTCGCGAACAATTCCGTGTATTCTGGCACCTTTCATTCCAATACAAGCACCAACTGCATCTATTCTGTCATCATAAGATTCAACGGCAACTTTTGCACGTTCACCCGGTATTCTGACTATATCAACAATAGTAATTAATCCATCTTCAATTTCAGGCACCTCCATTTCAAATAATCGTTGTAAAAATTTAGTAGAAGTACGCGAAAGAATAACCACAGGGTTATTGTTTTTTATTTCAACTTTAAGAACAATTGCTCTAATGTTATCACCTTTTCTAAACCTATCAGAAGGAATCATTTGAGATTTTGGAAGCAATAATTCATTTTCGTCTTCGTCAAGCACAAGAATTTCTTTTTTCCAAATTTGATAAACCTCTCCATGTATAATTTGTCCTACTTTTTGAGTGTATTTTTGATAAAAACCATCTTTTTCAATTTGTCCTAATTTAGTAATGAGGTTTTGTCTAAGGGCTAAAATTACTCTACGATCAAATTCAGCGATATCAATATTTTCAGAAACCGATTCTCCAATTTCGTAATCTTCGTCAATTTTTAAGGCATCAGATAATTTTATTTGAAAAGTTGGATCTTCAAAATCTTCATCAGAAACAACTTCTCTGTTATGCCATATTTCGAGATCTCCGTTATGTGTATTTACAATTACGTCAAAATTTTCGTCACTGCCATATTGTTTGCTAATTGCATTTTTAAAAACATCTTGCAAAATTCTGGTAAGAGTTACTCTATCAATATTTTTCAGTTCTTTAAATTCGGCAAATGTATCGGTTAAATTCATTGTATATAGAGTTTTATTTCTTTAAAATTCAAAAATTGGTTTTGCTTTTTTTATTTTTTCATACTCAAATGGCACTTTTTCATCATTATTTAATTGTAATATCACCTTTTTTTCATCTGCTTCTTCGATTAAACAATCGAAATTTTCGCCATTTAAAGTAGTTAGATTTATTTTTTTGTTTTTAAGTTTAAAATATTGCTGCCAAACAATTAAATTTGAAGTAATACCGGGCGAAGAAACATCGAGTAAAAAATCATCAGTTTTTTCACGAATTTCAGATGCTAATTTTTTATGTATTATCTGACATTCTCTTATTGTTACTCCTTTAAAACTATCTATAAATAATGAAATTTTAGGTGCATTGCTAATTTTAACTTCAACAATGTATATGTCATCTGTTATAATATCTTTTAGTAAGGTATTGATATAATTTTTGTTAATCATTTTATAATAAGTATATGAAAGAAGGGGACGTACAAAGGTCCCCTTCCCATTCCGTTGCAAAGATAAAAAAAATATTTTATTAAAAACAAACGTTTTTTATTTTTTCATGTTTATATGAACTTAATTGATTGATTTTAAGATATTTAACCTTCATATTTTTTTAAGCTTATTGTATTGTTTTCCCAAACAGCGTATGTAAAATTTTTAATCCAATCGCCGAGCATTATCACTGAGGCATTGGTATTTATTTTATAGTCAATTGGAATATGTCGGTGACCAAAAATATAGTAATCAAAATGTTGCGTAAGTTCCATATTGTAAGCATATTGGATTAACCATTCTTTTTCTGCTTTAAATTCAGGATTTTTATTACAAGCATTTCTATGATAGGATATTTGCAGAGCTATTTTATAGGCTAAATTTGGGTGTAAAAGATTGGAGAAACACCATTGAAAGAATTTATTTGTAAAGAATTTTTTTAGTATTTTGTACATTTTATCTCCGGGGCCCAAGCCATCGCCGTGTGCGAGATATATTTTTTTGTCACCAAGCGTAATTTCATGAGGTTTTGGATAAATTTCCATTCCAAATTCGGTTTTAAAATACCCAAATGCCCAAATATCGTGGTTTCCTGTAAAATAATGTAGTTTTATTCCTGCATCGGACAATTCGGAGAGTTTGCCAAAAAATCGGGAAAAATGTTTTGGAATAACGTATTTCCATTCATACCAAAATTCAAATACGTCGCCTAAAAAATATATTTCAGTAGCATTTTTTTGAATTTGGCTCAGGAACTTAACTATTTTTTTTTCACGTGGTATATTTTTCTCAAAATTGGGTAATCCAATATGTAAATCCGACAAAAAATAAATCATGTATAAAATATTTGAATGTTGTGGGTGCAAAACTATTCAAATTTTTAACAAAAATACAAAACGGCACCTAATGTTATTTTAACTTATTGTTTCAAAAATTTATATATACTATCTAAAAGTTCGTCTTTTTTTACCGGTTTAGTTATGTATGAATCGCAACCGGCATCAAATACATCTTTTTGGTCGGTACTAAAAGCGTATGCTGTTTGAGCAATTATTGGAATTTTTGGGTTTATTATTTTAATTTGTTTGGTTGCTTCTAATCCGTTCAAAACGGGCATTCTTATATCCATAAGAATTAAGTCAATATCGTTTCTATGTTTTACAAAATCAACGGCTTGTTGTCCGTTTTTAGCGTGTAAAATTTCAGTAAATTCCTTTTTTAAAATACTTTCAAGATAAGCAAAACTTGTTTTATCGTCTTCGGCAATAAGAATTATTTTTGACGCTGGTTTTATATAATTTTGTGAAGTAATAGCCAAAACATTTTCAACAGAAATTATATTTTTAAATTTAAAATAAAAAACAGATCCTTTTTGTGGCATAGAATCTACCCATATTTCCCCATTAAGTAAACCCACTAAAGACTTTACAATAGACAATCCAACACCGGAGCCTTGTATTCCAACGGTGCTAATATCATCAGCTTTGTAAAAACTATCAAAAATAATGCTTTTTTGGTCTTCACTAATTCCTATTCCTGTATCCTTAACAAAAAACAAAAATTCATTATTTTCATATTCGTAGCCAAATTTAATTGCACCAAATTTTGTGTATTTAATTGCATTATCAATTAAATGAATAAATATTTGAATTAAGATAGCTTTATCGGTTACAACAAAAGAGTTGTTATCAGAAAAAGCAAATTGATATTTAAAATCCAATACTTTTACTTCTGCATCAACAACAAAAGAGTTATAAATTTCGATTAGAGTTTGATTTAAAGAAAACTGAATTGTGCTTGATTTTACATTACCGGCTTCAATTTGAGAAATTTCAATAAGGTTATTTATAATATTTAGCAGTCTGGTTCCGCTATCATAAATAATGCTTGAATATTCTTTTATTGTAGCGATTTCTGTTTCTTCCTCACTAATTAGTCCTGCAAATCCTAATATGCCATTTAAAGGGGTTCTAATTTCATGCGACATATTTTGCAAAAAAGAAGTTTTTAACCGGTCGCTACGTTCGGCTATTTCTTTAGCTTCGGTAAGGTCTTCGAGCATTTTTTTCTTTTCAGTTATGTTTTCATTAATAGCAAAAAAATTTGTAATCTGTCCATTTTCTGTAACAATGGGAGAAATAACAGACTTATCCCAAAAGCATCTTCCGTCTTTTGTTTGATTCAAAAATTCGCCTGTCCAAGTTCTGCCTTTTAATATTGTACTCCATAAATTTTTATAAAAACTTGAATCGTGATGATCGGATTTTAATATTCTCGGAGTTTTATTTTTAATTTCTTCAAATTTATAACCGGTGTTTTTTTCAAAAGCCGGATTTACGTACTCAAAAATTCCTTCAAGGTTAGTTACAAATATACTATTTGAACTCAATTTTACAACTTGAGAAAGGATAATACTCTGTTGTTCAATTTTCTTTCTATTTGTAATATCTCTAACGACCGACAATATTTTGTCCTCGCCCATTTTAACTAACTTAGCTTCATAAGTTTCTATTATGTTTTTTTTGTGAATTTGATATTCGTAAGTTTGAATTTCTCCGGTTTGTTTTAACTTTTCTATATTTATTTTAGTTATTTCAGCAACATTTTCAGGCAGATATTGATAATATTTTTTAGAAACAAATTCCTCAGGTGGAACCAAAAAACTGTCCAATTTATGTGTATTATAATCAATAATCTCATTTTGATCATTTAAAATAAATATTATATCCGGAAAAACTTCAAACAAAGCATTATTTCTTTCTTGTGATTCTTTAATTTTTTGCTGATCAATATCTCTTTCGGTTAAATCTCGGATAATTGAGATATAATTTATTTCGTTTATTTTTTTGGAGTTCATTTCAATATGAACTTTTTCTCCTGATTTTTTTATTAACCACCTGTCGGTAATTATTGTGTTTCCTTTGTTTAATTCTGCAAAATTTAATGGTTTTTTTTCAAGACAATTATTGCTAAAAAAATTTTTTATATGAGTTCCTTTTATTTCTTCAGTTTGATAATTACTTAGCTGAGTAAAAGCATGGTTTGATGAAATAATTACACCTGAAGAATCACCGATAATAATACTATCGCTTGCATTTTGAAAAATAGCTTGAAATTTATTTTGACTTTGTATAATTTCGAGTTCATTAATTTTTTGTTTTGTTATATCTTCAATAATTGCTATACCTAAGTCAAAAATTTTATTTTCGGAATAAACCGGTGCAAACATAGCTTTAATATAAGTTTCTTTTTTTCCGGTAACCGATATATATTTACCTTCATAAGTTCCAATTTCACCTTGAGTTGCATTTTTAACGGCATTTTTTATTCCAATGTTTGTTACTTGGTGTAAAATATCAAAACCAATTAAATCTTGTTTTGTTGAACCAATTATTTTAACAAATTCGTTATTACAATCAGAAATTACACCATCAATATTAAATTGAAAAAAACCTATTGGTGAATTTTCAAAAACTAATTTATATCTTTTTTCATTAAGTGAAAAATTTGACAAAGGGTCAATTTTATCAATATTTTGATTAAAAATCAGAACAAAATATTGGTTATTTTCAAAAACCACATCATTAATTACAGATAAAATATATTCGGATAGTTGCTTTTGTTTATATGAACATGAAATTTTTTCACATTTAATTTCATTTTTTGATAAAAAATTTAAAATTTCTTTACCGATAAAAAATTTTTCAATATTTATGAAATTTACACCAAAATCATAAAATTGGAAATTATCACTTTGATTAATATTTATCACAAAGGAGTTAAATGAAGTGTTTGAATATACTATTTCACATGCATGATTAACAACTAAAACACTCTCGTTAAACAAGGAATATATTTTTTGAAAAAAATTTGCAATTTTAGTATTCATGTTTATAATTAGCTTTTCCCAAAAATAAATAAAAAAAATTATCCACAAAACTTTTTTTGACGAAACAAAAAAAGTTACAACAAAAAAACAATTACAAGATTTTATTAAAAAAAATAATAGATTTTACAAATAGTTTTTTTATCTTTGTAAATATAGACTTAAACCTTAAATTATGGATGAAAACCTCAACTCAAAACATATTTTTATTTCAAAAAGCGGTAAAAATGACAAAAAAAACACAAAAAAGAAAGATAACTTAGGTTGGTATGCTTTCCTATTTTTTGTTTTTATTATAACTTATGCTTTTTTCTCATTCGTTGTTTTCAAATAGTTAAACGTGAAACTTTTATTTAAAATCTTTATTCTGCTGTTTTTTTTTGTTATTGCATTTTTAATTGATTTAAAATCCGGAAGCATTAATTATTCGTTTGCAGAAATTACAAATTCTCTGTTTAATAAAAACAGTTCTTTTCAAACCTATACAATTTTAACCCAACTACGTATCCCCAGAATTATAACGGCAATTTTAGTCGGCATAGCATTACCTATTAGCGGATTACTACTTCAAACTTTGTTTAAAAACCCATTATCAGGTCCATATATTTTTGGGATAAGCTCAGGTGCAAGTTTTGGTGTTGCATTGCTTTTAATGGGTTTAAGTTTTATTGGAATCATGACTGTTCCGAGCAGTTTCTCTATTGCTATTGCCGGAATAATTGGAGCAGGCTTAGTACTATTAATTATTGTTTTTATTTCTTTTAAAGTTAAAGATAATTTAACAATTTTAATAGTTGGCGTTTTTTTAGGCAGCGGAATTGGTGCAATTGTTAATTTAATGCAATACTTTAGTTCGGCACAAATACTTAAAAAATTTATTATTTGGACAATGGGAAGCCTTGATGCGGTTATTAAAGAACAACTATGGTGGTTTAGTTTAATTATTCTTTCTGTTTTTATTTTAACCATAATATTTGCAAAATATTTTGACACATTATATTTAGGCGACGATAACGCAAAAACTTTAGGGGTAAACACAAAAACATTGCGAATTTTTATCTTTTCGGCAACAGGAATACTTACAGGAATAACAACCGCATTTTGTGGACCTATTGGGTTTATAGGGATTGCTGTTCCTCATCTTTCAAGGGTTATTTTTAGAACCTCAAGACACATTGAATTATTGATTTTTTCGGCCATAATCGGTAGTATTATTATGCTTATTTCAGATGCAATTTCTCATTCCTTTATTAATCAAATAATACCAATAAATACAATAACTGCAATTGTTGGTATCCCAATCATTTTTTGGGTTATTTTCAGAAACAAAGGATTTTAAAAACCTCTTCTGTTTTCTTTTCAAAAAAAAATGTAATTTTGCCGCCATGCAAATTTTACTTGAAAAATACAAAAAACACCCGAATATTCAGCGTTTTGTTGATTTAATTAACAGTCAAACACAAGTACAATTAAAAAACGCTATAACATCAGCAAGGAGTTTTTTTATTTCAGCGGCTTATGAAAAAACAGAAAAGCCATATATTATAGTGCTATCCGACAAGGAAGAAGCAGCATATTTATTTAACGATTTACAATCGATTTTATCAGAAGATAAACTGTTTTTTTTTCCTGCAACCCTACGTCATTTAAGCCATAACAGCGGTGTTAAAACTGATAAAGCTGCAATTATGATGCGTACTGAAACAATGACAAAAATACGCAAAACTTCAAATCCAATAATTGTAACTTATCCGGCAGCTATTGCCGAAACAGTTATTTCTAAAGAAGACATTCCGAATAACACTATTGAACTTTCTATTGGTGAAGAAATTGAAACCGGCTTTTTTATCGAAATGCTACAAGATTTTGGATTTGTAAAAACTGAGTTTGTTTTTGAACCAGGGCAATATGCAATAAGAGGTGGAATTGTTGACGTTTTTTCTTACTCTGCTGATTTGCCATACCGAATTGATTTTTTTGGCGAAGAAATTGAAAGTATCAGAATTTTTGATATCGAAACTCAACTTTCTGTTAAAAAAGTTGACAATATTTCTATTGTTAATAATATTCAAATTAAAACTAACGAAAAAAGAACTTCTTTTTTAAACTTTATTGACAACAAATCCATTATTTTTACTGATGATTTCAATTATTTAACCGAAAAAATTTCTCAACTTTACAATGATGAAAAAGAAGTAAAACTTTTAAATGACGAAACAGACAACGAAGAAACTATTGAATACACTAATTCACAGGAATTTACTAAAAAAATAACTAAATTTAATTTAGTACATTTATCAAATAAAACATTAAATGAAAAAATTCCTTTCATTAAATTTAATATCACTCCACAACCCCGCATACAAAAGAATTTTAATTTACTTGCAAGTGATCTTAAAATGAAAAATGAAAAAAACTTTTCGGTTTACATCTTGTCAAAAAGTCAAAAACAATTACAACGCCTAAAAGACATTTTACAAAGTAATGAAGTGGCAACAAAAACTGATTTCACACCATTACAAGGCATTATACATGAGGGATTTACCGACAATGATTTATTTATAACTTCATACACCGATCACCAAATATTTGACAGATTTCACAGATTTTTTCTGCGAAGTTTTAACACAAATAAATCAAAAGAAGCTCAACTTTTAAAAGAAATAAAAGAATTAAATATTGGAGATTATATTGTTCATATTGATTATGGTGTTGGAGTTTTTAAGGGGTTAACCACAATTGAAAACAATGGTAAACCTCAGGAAGTTATACGAATAGAATATAAAGACAGTGATAACCTTTTTGTGAGCATTCACGCTTTACATAAAATTTCAAAATTTAAAAGTCAAGATGCCGAACCGCCAAGGGTTCACAAACTGGGAACAGCTGTTTGGAAAAATTTAAAAAAGAAAACAAAAAACAGAATAAAAGATATTGCAAAAGATCTTATTGAATTATACGCTAAAAGAATGCAAGAAAAGGGTTTTGCTTTTTCGCACGATACTTACTTGCAAGAAGCTCTTGAGGCATCATTTATTTATGAAGAAACACCCGACCAACTAACCGCAATTGCCGATATAAAAAAAGACATGGAAGAAGCATCTCCAATGGACAGACTTGTATGCGGAGATGTTGGTTTTGGCAAAACTGAAATTGCTATTCGTGCGGCATTTAAAGCAGTTACCGACGGAAAACAAGTAGCTCTTTTATGTCCAACTACAATTCTAACTTATCAACATTTTAAAACCTTCACCAACAGATTGAGTGATTTGCCAGTTTCGGTTGATTACATTAGCAGAATGCGAACGTCTAAACAACAAAAAGAAATACTGAAAAAACTTGAAGAAGGAACATTAGACATAGTTATTGGTACTCACAGACTTGTAAGCAAAGATGTTAAATTTAAAGATCTGGGTTTATTGGTAATTGATGAAGAACAAAAATTTGGTGTAACCGTAAAAGAAAAATTAAAACAATTGCGCGTAAACGTTGACAGCCTTACACTTACAGCAACCCCAATACCTCGCACACTCCAATTTTCATTAATGGGGGCTCGCGATTTATCTATTCTACACACTCCCCCACCCAACCGGCAACCCATTATCACAGAGCTACATACTTTTGACGCTGAAATGATAAGAAAAGCAATAAATTATGAAGTTAGACGAGGCGGACAAGTATTTTTTGTGCACAACCATGTTGCAACTCTTCCAAAAATAAAAAAATATATAAACGAAATAATCCCCGATGTTTCTGTTGAAATTGCTCATGGACAAATGAATGCTAATATAATTGAAGGTGCTATTACCGGTTTTATGAACGGCGATTTTGATATTTTATTAACAACAAGTATTGTTGAAAACGGATTAGACATACCAAATGCAAATACAATTATAATTAATAATGCTCATAAATTTGGCTTAAGCGATTTACACCAACTTAGAGGAAGAGTTGGAAGAGCTGCTCGAAAAGCTTTTTGTTATTTAATTGCTCCCCCTAAAACAGTTTTAAAAGATATTGCCCGAAGAAGATTAAATGCTATCGAAAATTTTGTTGAACTTGGTAGCGGTTTTAATATTGCTCTTCAGGATTTAGATATTCGTGGTGCCGGAGATTTACTTGGTGCCGAACAAAGCGGATATATTAACGATATTGGCTACGAAACATTTAAACGAATTCTTGAAGAAACAATGCTTGAGTTACGAACTACTGAATATAAACATATTTTTGCTCAAGAAGATCAACAAAAAGAAAAAAACAACAATCAAAAGCTTATTTTTGTTAATGATTGCCAAATAAATACTGACCTTAATATTGGTTTTTCTAACAATTTTATAAAAGATGATGCCGAAAGACTTCGTTTATACCGTGAATTAGACAATATTTCGAATAATGAAAAACTTGTTGAATTCGAGAATCAATTAATTGACCGATTTGGGACAATACCACAAGCTGCTCACGAATTAATTAATGTTGTAAAATTGCGACAAAAAGCCATGACGCTTGGTATTGAAAAAATTATTATGAAAAATGGTGCATTTATTAATTATTTTATAACCGACCAAAATTCCGCTTTTTACGATAGTAATATTTTTAAAGAAAAAATTTTAAATTTTGTTACTAAAAATCCAAATATTTGTGAAATGAAACAAAAAAACGAAAAATTACTTCTGCGTTTTAATAAAATAAAAACAGTTAAACGTGCTGTAGAAATATTAGAAGCAATTTAATTTTCATGTAATATTTTTATATCCTTCAACGAAGTATTTATCTGTTTATCAATCCGGTTCGTTACTGCAACCAAAGTAGGTATCTATACTGCGATTAGTTTTTAACGAG
>JAFGXO010000039.1 GCA_016936595.1 Bacteroidales bacterium
AGTTTTTGAATAAGTTATACTACAAAGCACGTTTATTTTGGTTTAAGATGTTAAATCATCGAGGCGGACGGAAAAAAAGTTATACAATAGACGGATTTAAACAATTAAATATTATATTTGCTTTGCTAAAACCGAGAATTTTGCACAAAATTTAAGTTTTGCACAGACATATAAACAATAATTTGAGAAACCGGATGCGATAATTCCGCACAGCTTTTCCCGATAAATTTCAGGATCCGGTTCTGTGGGGGGCTGGCAGAGTAATCTGCCGTTCTATCCCTATTAAACTGCTTTGCATTATATTGTTAAGCAGATTTTTCATATGGTTTTCCGGTTATAAATTTCAATAATAAAGCAAAAAATAATACCAAAATAATTAATATTCCAAAGTACAAAAAAAATTCAGCCGGCACATCTGTTTTAAATAATAATGCTTGTAGAGAATCGGAAAATTTGTAGTTGGGTTTATCTTTATAAACAGAAAAATGAGAAATTATAACCATAAAACTAAAGGTGAAAATTCCCCATATAATGAATTTAATTACTACAAAAAGATAATTTTTAAAAGATAATTTGTTGCCCATGTTTTGAAACATTTGCTGCAAATATATAAAAAAATTAAAATTTCGGCTGTTAATCAGAAATATATAAAAAGCTTCTTGTTTTGAATAATTCTAAATTACACAAAAACTGACAAATATTATTGTCAGTTGTAATAAAAATGCTAAAATTTGCGGCATAATAATTTTGAACTATTCAATGGAAAAATTTGAAACAATTGAACACGATGCATTTGTTAAAGAAATTAGAGATGACACCATAATAGTTGATGTTATTTCTAAATCTGCGTGTATGTCGTGTCAAGTAAAAGGTGTGTGTTCTGTTTCAGATATTGCCGAAAAACAAGTTGAAGTTATCAGAGAAAACAATGATGTGCAAATAGGTGATAAAGTTATTGTTTTTTTAGCTCAAACTCTTGGATTTAAGGCTGTTTTTTTAGGATATATTGCTCCTTTTTTTATTGTTATTTTTATTCTAATTTTGATGCTACAATTAACTAATAATGAGCTAATTGCCGGCATTTTATCAATTGGCATTTTGTTGCCATATTATTTGATTTTATTTTTAATGAAAGATAAAATATCTAAAAAATATCTATTTAGATTAAAATAATAATAGTAAATTGTTGTTTTTCTTGAAATTACATAACTCGAAAAATTTATATATAAAAAAATTATAAATGAACATAATATTACTTTCAATTATTGTTTTAGGTGTGGTTGGACTTTTAGCAGGGGTGATTTTATATTTTATTGCTGAAAAATTTAAAGTTTACGAAGATCCTAAAATCGACGAGGTGGAAGAAGCTTTACCTGCCGCAAATTGCGGGGGGTGCGGTTATCCGGGCTGTAGAAATTTTGCCGAATCGTGTGTAAAAGCAGACGACTTAGGAACGCTTTTTTGTCCTGTTGGTGGAAATGAAACCATGAAAAAAGTCGCCGAAATTCTTGGCAAAACAGTTGAAGATAAAGATCCTTTAATTGCTGTTGTTAAATGCAACGGAAATCCTAATGTTCGCAAAAAAACAACCTCTTACGATGGAGCGGCTACCTGTGCAATGGAAACTGCTTTATATGGCGGACATACCGATTGTCAATATGGCTGCTTAGGACACGGTGATTGTGTTGATGCTTGTTCTTTTGACGCTATTAAAATGAATGCTCAAACAGGTTTGCCCGAAGTTAATCAGGATACTTGCACTGGTTGTAACGCATGTGTTGATGCTTGTCCTAAAAATATCATTGAATTACGTCCTAAAGGAAAAAAAGATCGAAGAATTTTTGTGTCATGTATAAATCAAGATAGAGGCGGAACAGCCAAAAAAGCATGCGAGGCTGCTTGTATTGGTTGCAAAGCTTGCGTTAATGTTTGTAAATTTGATGCTATTGTAGTCGAAAACTTTTTAGCATATATTGACCCCAACAAGTGTAAACTTTGTAGAGCTTGTGTTACTGTTTGTCCTACAAATGCAATTTGGGAGGTGAATTTTCCGCCCCGGAAAATTAAAACCGATGAACCTAAAAAAACTCAACCCAAAAAAAATGCTTTAGAAAATCAAACTAAAAAGGAAGAAGAAGCTCCTATTGATTTGAAAAATATTATCAAAAATGATAACAAAAAAGATAACGAGATTAAATAATAAAACTCGAGAATCTTTAAATAAAACACTTAATGAACTCTATAACACTCAAAATATGCTGAAAACATTTCCCAAAGGTGGTGTACATCCTCCTGAAAATAAATTATCAGCCGATAAAAGAATAGAAACACTTGAGATTCCTAAACAAGTAACAATTCCGTTACATCAAAATTTAGGTGCACCTTCTAAAGTGCTGGTTAAGAAAAAAGATAAAGTTAAAGTCGGTCAGATTATTGCCGAAGCCGGTGGTTTTGTTTCTTCAAACATTCATGCAAGTGTTTCAGGAACTGTATTAAAAATTGACGAAATTACCGATACAACAGGATATAAAAAAATGGCTGTTGTAATTAATGTTGAGGGCGATGAGTGGGAGGAATCAATCGATAGAAGTGAAGCAATAGTTAGTGAAATTAAGCTTACACCTGAAGAAATTGTGAAAAAAACTGCCGAAATGGGGATTGTTGGTCTGGGTGGAGCAACTTTTCCTACTCAGGTAAAACTGTCTATTCCTAAAGGTCAATCTTGTGAATTTCTTATTATCAACGGTGTAGAATGTGAACCCTATCTTACTTCTGATCATCGGCTTATGCTTGAGCATGGTAAAGAACTTATTATTGGTACACAAATATTGATGAAAGCCTTAAATGTTAATAAAGCATATATTGGAATAGAAAATAATAAACCCGATGCAATAGAATATTTAACCGAATTGGTTAGCAATACAAATAATACTATTGAAATAGTTGCTCTGAAGGTGCAATATCCGCAGGGTGGCGAAAAACAACTTATTAAAGCAATAACCGGACGCGAAGTGCCATCAGGGGGGTTGCCAATTCATGTTGGTGTTGTTGTTCAAAACGTTGGAACAACTTATGCCGTGTATGAAGCTGTTCAAAAAAACAAACCACTTTTTGAAAGAATAGTTACCGTTACAGGTAAATCGCTTAGCTCTACTGGTAATTACAAGGTCAGAATCGGAACTTCAGTTGATTTACTTATTGAAAAAGCAGGCGGATTACCTTCTGATTCAGGTAAAGTAATTAACGGTGGACCAATGATGGGCAAAGCTTTAAAAATTACTGATGTTCCGGTAACTAAAGGTACTTCCGGTATTTTAATTCTTAAAAATGATGAGGCAAAACGTGAAAGAATTATGCCTTGCATAAAATGTTCAAAATGTATTTCTGTTTGTCCTCAAGGATTAGAACCCTACTTTTTAATGAATCTTGCAGACAAAAAAATGTGGGAAGATGCTGAAAAACAACATAATATGGATTGTATTGAGTGTGGATCTTGTAGTTATATTTGTCCTTCTGCTCGGCCACTTCTTGATTACATCAGATATGGAAAACAAAACGTAGGAGCATTGATTAGATCAAGAATGAAGAGATGATTTTTAAAATTATAAAAATATTCAACGTTCAATATCAATGTTCAATTTTAAAATGAGTGTTAAAATTTAAAAAGTATTCAATATTCAACGTTCAATATCAATGTTTAATTTTAAAATGAGTGTTGAAAATTCTGTATTGAAAATTGAATATTCTTAGAGTTGAATGTTAAAAAAAAATAAACGTTCAGTATAAAAAATGAAAATATAATATTACAATGGATAATAAACTAATAGTATCGCAATCACCTCATTTACACGCTAAAGATAATGTGCGAAAAATAATGTTAGCAGTAATTATTGCATTATTACCTTCATTGGTTCTTTCATTCTATTTTTATGGTATTGGAGCTCTTGTTGTAACATTGTTTGCAGTGTTTTTTGCAGTGTTTTTTGAATGGATATTCGTAAAAGTATTCTTAAAAAAAGAACCTACGATTTGGGACGGTTCTGCTGCTTTAACCGGCTTATTATTAGCTTTTAATGTACCCAGTAATTTACCTGTTTGGATTATAATTATAGGAGCCTTTGTTGCCATTGGTGTAGGAAAAATGAGCTTTGGTGGATTAGGTCAAAATCCTTTTAATCCGGCTTTAGTTGGTCGTGTTTTCTTACTTATTTCATTTCCGGTTCAAATGACTTCGTGGCCGTTGGCAGGTAGTTCAAGATTTGTTAATTGGCACTTTTTCCCTCATGATCCTCAGGCTTTAGTTGATGGTTTTACAGGTGCAACTTCTTTGGGAGTTATGAAGGAAGGCTTAAAAAATGGTGATGCTATGGCAGGTATAATGGATAAAATTCCAACTCACATGCAAATGTTTTATGGACAAATGGGTGGTTCATTAGGCGAAATTAGTGCTTTGCTGCTTATTTTAGGCGGTATCTTTTTACTATACCGTAAAATTATCACTTGGCATATTCCGGGTTCTATAATTTTAACAACCGTAGTTTTTAGTGGAATACTTTGGTTAATTAACCCCCAAAGTTATGCCGATCCTCTTTTTCACTTATTAACCGGAGGTTTAATGTTAGGTGCAATTTATATGGCTACCGATTATTCCAGTTCGCCAATGAGCAACACCGGAAAAATTATTTTTGGAATTGGCATTGCCTTGCTAACTATTATTATCAGAAACTGGGGTGCTTATCCCGAAGGTGTTTCGTTTGCAATTTTAATTATGAACGCTTTTGTTCCATTAATCGACCGACAATTTAAACCCAAATTATTTGGTAAAGTTGAAAAATCAAAACAAAGTTGAAAATAAACAAACTTAAAAATTTGTAAAGTTTAATTTAATTAAGATACTTAAAATATTAAAATACATGGCAACAAAAATGAAATCAACGATACTATCAATGTCATTAGTATTGTTAGTAATTGCATCACTTTCTTCCGGTTTGTTAGCGTATGTTTATAGCTTAACTAAAGATGCAATTGATTTAGCAAATAAACAGAAAAAAATAGAAGCATTAACACAAGTTATGCCTGAATTTTATAATTCACCAATAGATGAAGCTTATAAAATTGCATCTGATGGAGATAGTTTAAATTGTTATCTTGGCAAAGATGCAAATGGAGAAGTAATAGGAATTGCCATTGAAACATATACCGACAAGGCTTTTAGTGGAAAATTTACTGTAATGGTAGGGCTTCAGCCCGATGGTGTTATCTATAACACAATAATGTTAGAACATCAGGAAACACCCGGTTTGGGCGATAAAGCAGAAAAAAATAAATCTGATTGGAGCAATCAGTACAATGGTAAAAATCCGAGTACAAATAATATCGCTGTTACTAAAGATGGTGGCGAAATTGACGGTATCACTGCGGCAACTATTTCTTCGCGTGCATACTCAGATGCTGTACAACGCGCTTATAACGCATATATGAATGAAGTTAAACCTAATCTTGGTCTTTAAAAAAATAATAAAATGAGCAATACAAATAAATTATCAATATTAACAAAAGGGTTTTTGAAGGAGAATGCTGTTTTCGTTATGCTTCTTGGAATGTGTCCGGCTTTAGGTACCACAACATCGGCAGTTAATGGAATGGGTATGGGTTTAGCTACTATGTTCGTTCTTGTGATGTCGAATATAGTTGTTTCATTGATTAAAAATTTAATCCCCGATAAAGTACGTATTCCATCTTATATAGTTATAATCGCAACTTTTGTAACAATAGTTGATTTGTCTATGCACGCATATATTCCTTCGCTTTACAAAGCTCTTGGACTGTTTATTCCGCTTATTGTTGTTAACTGTGTGGTTTTAGGACGTGCCGAAGCTTTTGCTTCAAAAAATAATGTACTGGATTCAATACTTGATGGTTTGGGTATGGGCTTGGGCTTTACTCTTGCTTTGGTTATTCTTGGTGGTGTTAGAGAAATTTTAGGATCCGGAAGTATTTTTGGCATTGATTTGCATATTTTTCCCGGCGACGGAATGCTTGTTTTTGTTCTTGCTCCGGGTGCATTTATTGCTTTGGGTTACATTATAGCAATTACAAATAAAATTAATAAAAAATTTCAAAAAGCTTAAACGTTATCGAGTTAACCGGTAAATAAGTTCATTGACATGACAAACTCGACAAGCTATTAAACTATAAACTAAATTATCATGGCTCAATATTTTTTAATATTCATAAGTGCAATATTTGTAAATAATATTGTTTTAGCAAAATTTCTCGGAATATGTCCTTTCCTTGGAGTATCTAAAAAAACTTCTACAGCTATTGGTATGACAGGGGCAGTTACTTTTGTTATGACAATTGCAACAATTGTAACATGGTTGCTACAAAAATATGTACTTGTAAAGTACGATCTTGTATTTTTGCAAACTGTTACCTTTATTCTTGTTATTGCTTCATTGGTACAAATGGTTGAAATTATTCTTAAAAAAGTAAGTCCCTCGTTGTATGCTGCTCTTGGAATATTTTTACCTCTTATTACTACAAACTGTGCTGTGTTGGGTGTAGCACTTTTGTCCGCCGGAAATGCCGATTTTGGACTACTCCAAAGCACTATGTTTGCTATTGCAAATGCTATAGGTTTTGGATTAGCTATTATTATATTTTCAGGGTTAAGAGAACATTTGGAATTTGCTGATGTGCCCGAAGGAATGAAAGGTGCTCCAGTTGCCCTTATTGTTGCCGGTATTCTTGCTCTTGCTTTTATGGGTTTTGCTGGTTTAGCTTAGTTTTAAATTACTTTATTTTTTTATATATTGCATTTTTTTAGCTATATTTTACACCTATAGTGTTAAGTATAGCTTTTTTTATGAAAAAAATTTCATTCGCTTGTGTAATTAATTTTTGGATTAATATTTAAAAACGTTATATTTGAATTTAAATCAAAATATGACATTATTGATACCTTTAATTCCAGTAAATAATACTTAATTATGAATATGAAATTAAAATATGTTTTTTTGCTTTTAGTTCTGCAAACTGGTTTTCATAATTTGTATTCCCAAAGTTATAGTGTTGATTATAAATCGTTTACTTATAAAGGTGCAAACAAATTTGAAATCTTTTCAAAAGATAACAACACCACCAACCAAACTTTATTGCGAGTTAGTAAAGATGGAATTATCATTAAAGAAGTTAAATTGGATTTTGTTAACGAAGAGCCTGATATGATTTATTTTGATAAATACATTGATGAGCTAAAAAAATATGTAATTATTAAGGGACGATATTCTTTTATATTGCTGAATTTATATAATTTTCAGTTGTCAAAAACTTATTCAGCAACTTTTTATGGAATTGGACAAGATGCTCAAAGCAGAATGATTTCCGGTTTAAAAATTATTTTTAATGGCAGATTTGTTATAGGATATTGTGTTGATAGCGGCGTTTTTTTATATGATTTTTCTGATTTTTATAATGGATTTGAGGTGTTTTCTGCAAATAATCCGTTGGTTTCCGCAAATAAAATTTTTGTTTTAAATGATTTTTCAAATATTGGCAAAAAATTTGGACTGTTTGTATATGCTGATGGTTGGGAGGTTGATTATAAATATCTATTTAAAAATAAAAATATTGAATATGAAACATTTAATTATATAGGAAAAAATCAAGATAACATCGAAAATATTATTGAAAATTCAACCTTTGCTGATGCTAATTATACTATTTTAAAAGAAATTTTACCAAATAATGAGTTTAATTTTCTTGTATATGATAATTATTACGGTAAACTTTTAAATTTGCCAAATATTTACAAACATGCTGATAAACAACAAATTATAAACTATTTAAACAATAAAAAAACATGAAAAAAATTATCCTTTTGTTTTTTTTAATATCATCAATAAATTTATTTTCGCAATGGACGCCAAATTCTGTGCCCGACCCCAAAACAATTGATGGAGGTTATGTTTCTAATCCCGATAATATACTTTCGGCATCAACAGTTGACAGTTTGAACAGAATGATTAAAGCTGCTGATGATTCCGGTTTTGTGCAAATTGCGGTAGTTGCCTTAAATTCAATTGGCGACGATGTTCCAAAAGAATTTGCCTCCGAGTTGTTTAATTTGTGGGGCATTGGCCAAAAAGGTGCCGATAATGGTTTGTTGGTTTTGTTGGTTGTTGATCAGCACAGGGTTGAATTTGAAACCGGTTACGGTTTGGAAACTATTTTAACCGATGCCGAATGTTATACTATTCAACAAAATTATATGATAGATTATTTTAAAATTGGTGATTATGATGCCGGAGTGATAAGTGGTATTGAGGCTGTTATAAACGAAACTTCTACTAATTCTTTTCTTCAAGATTATTCAACTGATGTTGATAACGGCTACGATTATGATAATTATTCAAATAATTATACTTTTTTAGATTATTTATTATATAGTAAATTTGGGAAAATATACATTGGTATTGGTAGTTTTTTGCTTATAGCGTTTATTATTATCTTATTTATTACTCTATTCATTCCCGATAGGTATCACCGATATCAAGCATTACGAATATTTTCTAATCCGGTTATATTTGTTATATTTCCATTACCGTTTGCGTTTTTATTAATTTTGGTTAATTTTTTGCTCAAAAGATGGCGTAATACTCCCCGAATTAGTTTATCGGGAAAAATCATGCACAAATTAGATGAAAAAGATGATAATAAGTTTTTATCAGGTGGACAAATTACCGAAGAAAAAATTAAATCTATAGATTACGATGTGTGGATTACCGATGATCATCAGGAAACTTTAATTTTAGCATATAAAAGGTGGTTTTCTAAATACTCGCAGTGTCCAAAATGTAAGTTTAAAACATATTTTTTAAAATCGGATAGAGTTATTACTGCTGCAACATATTCGAGTTCGGGCGTTGGCGAAAAAACATATAAGTGTGAACATTGTGGTCATTCTGTAACTCGCCAGTACACAATCCCTCAAAAACAAAAATCATCATCAAC
>JAFGXO010000218.1 GCA_016936595.1 Bacteroidales bacterium
AAATATTTTTATACAAATTTTGTTAGCTCTTTTATTTCAGTAATTTATGAAATACTTTATTTTCTTGCGGAATTGCTGCTAATAACTAATATTTTTTCTGTATTTGGTTGAATTTAATACTTTTGCGGTCAATTGTAATTTTTTGCTGTTTATCGTGAAAATAAAAACTAAATTATTATTCGTTTTGGTGTTGTTGGTAATGTCTTTTTTCTACAATTACCACAATATTCTGACTAAAGACGCTTTCTCTTTGCACCAATGGAGACAAGCCGACTGCTTGTCGATAACCATGAGTTATTACGAAAGGAATGAGCCTTTTTTAGAGCCTTCAATTTACGCTATTCAAAGTGATAATGATAGTAAAACCGTAAGCGAATTTCCGATTATTTATTACACTGTTGCCCAAATATGGAAGATAACAGAAAAAAAAGTCTTTATATACAGATTGATAAATACTTTTATAGTTTTATTAGGCCTTTTTTTTCTTTTTTTATTAGCATTTGAAATTTTAAAAGATGTTTTTCTTGCTTTTTTGGTTCCCTTATTTTTTTTCACTTCGCCTTTACTTGTTTATTATGGCAATAATTTTTTAATGAATGCGCCTGCTCTTGGCTTTGTGCTTATAGCTTGGTATTTTTTCTGGAAATACTATAAATCCGAACTGAATAAACATTTGATCATTTCAATGGTCTTGTTTCTTCTGGCAGCATTGTTGAAAATCACGTCAATGATTTCTTTTATTGCACTTATTGCTATTTATATTCTTGATTTGTTAAAATTTGGTTTTCTTAAAGATATTCAAATACAAAAAAATAAATTGCCGTTTTTTTTATCAGTTTCAGCAGTAATTTTAATAGTTGTTTTATGGTATCGATATGCCGGAAATTTTAATAGTAAACATCTAAGCGGAATTTTCCTGCAAGGGATATATCCTATTTGGGATTTGACTCGCAATGAAATTACAAGTAATGCTATAAACTTATATACTAAATTTATCCCAACTTTTTTTAATTCTACTGCGCTTGGAATCCTTATTCTATCATGCTTTTGGGTTCTGATAAAAGGCAAAACAAATAGCAGATTTTTATATTTATTATCATTGTTTGTTTTTGGTGGAGTTATTGTTTACATTTTTTTGTGGTTTAAAGCGTTTACAGTTCATGATTATTATTTAACTAATCTTCTGATTTTAATCCCAATCTTAACTATAACAATCTTATACGAATTAAAAAAGTCTAATAATGAGATATTGACCAAAAAAACCTTTAAAATTGTCAGCTTAATTTTTCTTGTTTTCTTAGCATATAATACTGCAGTTATCAATAGAATTAAATATAGTCAGTCTGATCCTTTTGTAAAAAGAGCTTTTATTATTGATAAACCTACTATTGATTATTGGAAATGGTATCATTGGAATTATAAAAATCATTATCAGGCTTTAGAAGAATTGCCTCAATATTACGATTCTTTAGGCATTAAAAAATCTGATACTATAATAAGTATTCCTGATGAAAGCATAAATGTTACTCTTTATCTTCTTGATTTAAAGGGTTTTAATGATTTTGGATATGTCGATTTAGCAAATTACGATGAAAAAATTACGCACTTTATTGAACTTGGTGCTAAATATCTTATTTTAAATGATACTAATCTACTTCAAAATCCTGATGTTAGTAAATATGCTCAAAATTTGAAATTTGAATACAAAAATGTAAAAATATATGATTTGCAATAAGAAAATAATTGTTGTTTTACCTGCTTATAACGCCGAACAAACTTTAGAACAAACTTATAATGAAATTCCATTTAATATTGTTGATGATGTAATTTTGGTTGATGATTTTAGCGCTGATAATACTTCTGATTTAGGCAAAAAAATAGGAATTAAACACGTAATAAAACATGAAAAAAACATGGGTTATGGTGCAAATCAAAAAACGTGTTATTCAAAAGCGCTTGAATTAAATGCAGATATAATTGTCATGCTTCATCCTGATTATCAATACACTCCCAGACTTATTGAATCAATGGCATATCTTATTGCTAATGATGTTTACAAAGTTGTTATAGGTTCTAGAATTCTTGGTAAAGGTGCATTGCGAGGTGGAATGCCATTTTATAAATATGTTTCAAATCGTTTTTTAACTTTTGTTCAAAATATTTTAATGGGGCAAAAATTATCTGAATATCACACAGGTTATAGAGCATTTTCGGCAGAAATTTTTGATAAAATAGACATATCTCTTAATTCAAACGACTTTGTTTTTGATAATCAAATGCTTGGTCAGGTTTGTTTTGCCGGATATGAAATTGGTGAAGTTTCATGCCCAACTAAATATTTCAAAGAAGCTTCTTCAATAAATTTCAAACGAAGTACAAAATATGGACTCGGAGTTTTAGGCGTTTCGTTTGCATATTTTTTCAAAAAAATTGGCTTAGGAAACCCTAAAATTTTTAAGTTGAAAAATAATTAATGTATTCTTAATTTTTCAATTCTTACTTTTAAATTAATATTCTTACTTTTGCACAGCAAAAAAAATTAAACTATTACAAATGAGTTGGTTAGATGATTTAGAAAGAAAACTACATGATGTTGATATTCAGGTAGTTAATGATGCCAAATCCCCATCGGGAAGACCACACGTAGGAGCGTTACGTGGTGTTTTAATTCACGATGCAGTTTATAAGTTCTTAAAAGACAAAGGAATAAAGGTCAAGAATATATACGGTTCAGACGACTATGACCCAATGGATGAATTACCTGGTGGTCAAACAGCTGAAAAATACGATAAATATTTAGGAGCTCCGCTTTCTAATGTTCCTGCTCCGGAAGGTTCTGAACATAAAGATATTGCAATGCATTATATTTCTGATTTTTTCAATATTTTTGACGAAATCGGCGCTGAAGCGGAATTCTATTATATGCGCGACTATTATAAAAGCGGCTTTTTTAACGAAGCTATTGATATTTTGTTAAGTAGAGCAGCGGAAGTTAGAGAAATATACAAAAAAGTAAGTAATGCCGATAGACCAAATGATTGGTTTCCAGCACAAGTAGTTTGTGAAAAATGTGGAAAATTAGGAACTACTCAAATTATTGATTATGATGGAAAAGAAGCAACCTATGTTTGTCGCGAAGATATGGTTACTTGGGCAAAAGGTTGTGGATACAAAGGAAAAGTTTCTCCTTTTGACGGAAACGGTAAACTTCCGTACAAAGTTGAATGGGCTTCAAAATGGAAATATTTGGGGATAACCATTGAAGGTGCCGGAACAGACCACAATACTCGTGGAGGTTCGCGTGATGTAGCAGATGCTGTTAGTCGTAGAATTTTCAATTATCAGCCTCCGGTAAATATTCCTTACGGTTTTTTCCTAATGGGAGGAGCTAAAATGTCGTCTTCAAAAGGAATTGGAGCAACTGCAAGAGATATGACAAATTTTTTGCCGCCTGAAATATTACGATATTTAATGCTTACTACTCAACCCAAAAGAGCAATTAATTTTGAACCTTCGCAATTGTTTATTACAAAATTGTTCAACGATTACGATAAATTGCACAATAAAATTATTACAGGTGATGAATTACCTGATTATGAGCAACAAATTTACACTTTATCTAATGTTTTTACTGATAAAAAATATGAAGTTGTTGATTTTTCATTGATTGTTACTTTAATTCAATTGCCTCATATTGATATTTTTGAAAGAGTAGAGGAGAGGTTTGGCAGAAAATTGACTGAAGCAGAACATAAGAACCTTCAAAAAAGAATTGAAGCTGCAAAATATTGGCTGGAAAATCTTGCTACCGAAGAAGAATTGATTCAATTGCAAGAAACTTTACCCGAAGAAGCAAATGAATTATCTCAAACTCAACGTGGTTTTCTTAGAACTTATGCAAAACACATTAAAACTATAGATTGGACAGAAGAAGGATTACAAACAGCTGTTTTTGATGCTGCCAGATTAACCCCAATTAATCCTAAACTCGGTTTTGCTGCTATTTACCGAACTGTTTTAAATAAACAACAAGGACCAAAAGCCGGTAGTTTGATTGCATATATTGACAAAGATTTTATTGAAACTCGTTTTAATGAATTAGATTTTGACATAGTAGAATATTGGAATGAAACTTCAATTTCTCAAGATGATTTTGATGCTTGGATGCGTGATAATAAAGATAAAATTATTGAACAAAAAGAGCAGGAAATTACTGAAAATAGTACAAGTGTAAAAGAATATGTAGTTTCATTAAATGATGGAAAAACATACTTAAAACGTGTAAAAAAATAAATTTAACATTAGAATAGCTAAGTTTTTTTAGTAATTATTTAAAAAATAAATAGTTTTTTCTAACTTAAATAAGAAGTCGGTATCATTGCCGACTTTTTTGTCTTTATTCACATGTTTTTTTAAAAATTAAAATATATTGAAAAAGTAACTTATAATAAATAAGTTTAAATTTTCATCTCCTAAGTTGTTGGTTATTGGGAAATAAACGATGATGAAACAGAAATAACACTTAAAGAATGGGATAGCTCATTAGGAGAAACTAAAGCTGGTGTTGTTTATAAAATTGTTGAAGCATCTAAAGATAAATTGGTTCTTGAAAACAAATCGACAGGTGGTGTTAGAATTTATTTCCCTAAATAAATTAGGAAATATACTAACCCTCTTCTAAAATTTGTAAAAGTATCCCGATGCCCTCGGGACAAGTTATGCCGATAGACTTTTAGTTTTGCATTACGA
>JAFGXO010000219.1 GCA_016936595.1 Bacteroidales bacterium
CGACCATGCCTTCCCGCTTTTTGCCACCGCACAAAAGCCCGACGCACGAAAAAGCGGGAAGGCACGGCGGCTGTTGCTTTCCGATATAGCCAATCGGAATAAATCTTTATAAACAAAATAACATAAATGAAAAACTATAAAGACCTATTAAAATTTGATTTAAAAAGAGAACACGAAAATAATTTCGGTAAAGTTCTTGAAAAGCAACCGAGAGAACATCAAACTGTTGCTCACGCAAAAATGACAGAATTTTATTCTGAACAAGGGAAAAGAGGAATTTTAGTTTTACCAACGGGTGCAGGAAAAACATACACAGCTGTTTATTGGTTGTTAAAAAATATTTTGCCGAAAAAAAAGAAAGTTTTATGGCTTGCAGACCAAGGTTTTCTACTTGAACAAGCAAGAGATGAATTTAAGGAAAATATTTTATTATTAAGTCCTACATTAAGAAAAGAAATCAACATATTAACAGTTGCAGGAAAATCAAAATATTCAGATACAAATAAAATCAACAATGCAATTGATATTTTGTTAATCACTTCACAAACAGCGATTAATAGTTGGAATGCCAAAGAACAAGATGATAACGGAAAAATTATAACTTCAAAATTTAAAGAATTTGTTGAAAATTCAGCATCAAATGATGATTTGTTTATAGTTTATGACGAGGCTCATCATACACCTGCATTTGAAAGACGTAATTTGTTGATAGGTGGTTCAGAAGGAAAAACAGGAATTTGTCAAATTTATCCGAATACACAATTATTAGGTCTAACAGCAACACCAAGTTATACAGATAAAAACAAAAAAGGGTGGCTTTGGGAAATTTTTAAAGACAATATCATTTTTGAAGTTCGCAAAAAAGAATTAGAAGACAAAAAAATATTAGCAATTCCGAATTATATTTCCGAGAAAACTAATTTCAACAGCTTAATATTAAGCGAAAAAGAAATTGAAAACATTGTAAATAAACATCAAGAAATTCCTTATAAGATTATTGAAGAAATATCAAAAAATGAAGACAGAAATAGATATTTGGCTCAATATTATTGGGATAATAGAGAAAGATTTGAGAAAACAATAATTTTTGTTGACCGCTGGTATCAATGTAAAACAATCGAAAAATATCTAAATGAAAAAGCAAATAAAGAAATTGCCGCTTCTGTTTTTTCTTATGTCGATATGAATAAAAATATTGATTATATTAACAATCGTATAAAAGACCAAAACGATATAAATTTAGAAAAATTTAAAAATGGAGAAATACAGGTATTGTTAAACGTGAGAATGTTGACAGAAGGTGTTGATGTTCCAGATGTTAAAACTGTTTTTATAACAAGAGAAACAAATTCTACAATTTTATTTACACAAATGGTTGGCAGAGCATTAAGAGGAGAAAAGGCAGGCGGGAAAAAAGATGTTGCTAATATTGTATTTTTTATTGATAACTGGAACAGACACATACAATTTGCGAGTTCAAAAGTTATTGGCGGATTAGAAGATGAGGTGAAAGAAAGAGGATATAGACCTTTGGAATTGATAAATATTGATTTGATTGAGAATTTAGAATTAGAATATGAAAAACAAGAATATGAAATTAGTTTTATTGATATGCTTCCAATAGGTTGGTATGTAGTTTCGTATTCTGATACGCTTGTTGAAGAAATTGAAGATGGTAGTTTTGAAAAATCAACTGAAAACTTTACTGAAAATGTTTTAATATACAAAAGTGAAATAGATAGCTTAGAAAAATTTATCAACAATTACGAAGAAAAGCATAAATCAAATGACTGGGAAAAAGAAGAGTTACCAAATTCAACAGAAAAAATACTTGAAAATTGGGTTACAGAATATTTCCCAAATTTAAACAAAATAAATCTGACTGCAACAAAAGGAAAATTTCGTCAAATTGCAAGACATTTAGGACAAAACAAGGGACAAAATCCCGAATTTTTTACATTTGAACAAAGAGATGAATTAGATTTGATGAAATACGTAATAGAAATTAGAGAAAAAGATTATGGACGCAACAAAACAGAAGAATATTTAGAAAGTGTTTTTTACAATAATTCAAATCCTTTTTTCAAAGTGCTTTTTGATAATTTTGATGCGTTTTATAGAGCATATAATATGGAGGACGAAGTTTATAGAAAATCAAAACGTAAAAAAGCAACAATAACGGGAGATTATCAAACTTCAAAAGTATATCGTTTACCTTCTGAAAAAATATCAAAAATAGTATTTGCGAGAGATGAAAATATGTGTCTTTGTTGTGGAAAAACAAGTCATTTACAGCGAGACCATATTTTAGCTTTTAAAAATAATGAGCCGACAGATGATAATCCTGAACTTTATCAAACTTTATGTAGCACTTGTAATAAAGAAAAAGGAGCAAATGAATTTAATTTCCGAATTACAAACTACAAAGAAGAGAAAATTCAGGTTCGAGATGTAAAATTAGCTTCTAAAAATGAACAAATTGAATTATATTTAAACAGGTTGATAAATTGTTATTTTGCAACAAATGCCGTTCAAAAAAGTTTAACAAAAGCATCAAATAATGGAAATGCGATTTGGCGAGTTTATCTAAAACCTTGTGAAATTGATTTGAATTATTATATTCAAAAAGACAAAAACAAATTAATTGAAATCATAAAACATAATGGTTTTAATCTTAAAGATTTAGAACTAATAATTGAATAAAAAAAATGGCTATATCATTGGGTTTAAAAATATTTTGGGCATTGTGCGAGATTGTAACGAAGTAGCTCGTATATACATTGGTGCAAACTATGAAACATTGTGCCTCGAAATTCCAAAACATTTTAAACCCATTTCCGATATGCGTAACTGAAAAAATAGTTATTTGAGAGAAAAAAATGAAAAATAGTTATTTTTGTAATTTGAAAAATACTAAAAATATTA
>JAFGXO010000220.1 GCA_016936595.1 Bacteroidales bacterium
TAATATTTTTAAGATAAACACTTCTGAAAATTATAATCTGGCTGCATAAGACACAAAAAAAGAGCTGTCTTTTTGGACAGCCCCTTTACAAATATTATATCATAAAATATCTTTACGTTCACAAAAAACTGTTTAATTGATGTGTATTATTTTTGTTTTTTTAACTTTATTTTTGTTTTTATAAGCTTTCTCCTTATTCTTCATTTCTTTGTTTTTTTCAGTTTTCTTACCTTCACTCTTTTTCCCCTTATCTTTCTTCTGATCCTTATTCTTTACTTTCACTTTTTCCTTCTTAGGTTTCTCTTTCTTCTCTTTTATTTCAGCAATTTGTAACTCTCCCTTCTTGAATTTATTTACCACAACAGTAGTATCATATATCTTTTCCTTTCCATGCTTCAGCCCTTTTTTATAAGAAATTTCCTTTTTTACTTTTCCGTTGTCATTATACAAGTATACTTTTCCACATAACAAACCCTTATTCCATGATTCTTTTTTCTGCAAATTGCCTTTTTTATCCCAGAACTTCCAAATACCATCTTTTCTTCCTTTCGTAAAATTACCCTGCATCACCAAATTTCCCTCGTGGTCTTTTACCTTGTACTCCTCTATTAAAAGCATTCCTGAATACCCTCCTCTGTTTGCATGGATAATACTATTTTCATACCAATAATATACTACATTGTCTTTTACCTTTATATCAACACCTTTTTTAACATGAAAAAGCTGTATTGAATCTTTTGTGGTAATATTGATTTCATTTACCTTCTTTACTTTGAATCTATCACGCGCTAAAACCGATCCACTACTTACTATAATTAATAGCAGAATAAGTAACTTATTTACATATCCACTTCTTTTCATTTTCATAATTTATCAATATTGAATCGTTTTGCATTTCTAATAATTTTATTCCAAAAATTTCTTGACCTTGTTGAACCAAATATTGTTCTCCATCAATATTTAAAATAGCCACTAACTTAAGTGTTTTTTTATTAGTGATAAGACCATAATACTTTATTTTTGGAAAAGACTTTTGGAATCTTTTATTACTATCAACAGTTGTTGTTTTTGGTAAGCGTATTTTGGTATTTTGGGAAGAAACTATATCTATATGTTCTAAAAATGGATCATTATAATTTAGCAATAATTTTGAAGTATCCTCTTCTTGATCTATATCAGGAAAACTTACAGAAGAATTATTCTCAATCGATGATTCTTCAGAGGAAAAATTTCCTATTACACGCACCATAATAAGCCCCCATACAATAACCACAACAATAATAAGAAATATTTGTGTTATTTTATTATCCTTCATTCTTACTTTTATTATTCCTATTACGGCTTTAAATCAATAACTAAGGAACATACACTATATTTAGTTTCCGTACTATCATTTATTGCTTTTACACCCCAAGCATATACCCCATCCTTGAAAGTATAATTGTATTGATTGGTATACACAGTATCTTTCTTCTCTTCTACACCTCTTTGCCATGTGGGACTCCAAATAGAAACAATGTATCCTGTAGCACTATATACTTTATCCCATAACATAGTAACAGTAGAATTAGAAAGAGTATCTGATGGGGCTAAGTTAAGCACTGTATATTGCGATAAATCTGTACCTTGTGTTACTGTTAGATTATAAATATCGCCATAAGCTATAGCGGTATTATTGTATGCTGTAACTGTCCATTGGTATATTCCCTTTGTTACTTGCAAAGAAAATTGTGTAGCTGTAAGAAAAGTATCAAGTATTACAGTAACGGGCTTATTATACAAAGGACTAACTAACTCTAATCTATATTTAGCTGCACCATATACAGGATCCCAAGTAAACAAAACAGCATTGGTTGTTATTGTTGCACTATCTACAGGAGAAAATAAAAAAACTTTCTCCTTACTAATATCCGGATCAATTATTTCATCACACGATAAAACTATTGATCCTAAAAAAAGAAAACAAATAAAATGTGTAAAACTTGATTTCATTTATGATTAATTTATTATTCTGTTACTATATGTTGCAAGTATACACTTGTTAATAAGCGCTCTTTTTTTGCATAAATATCTTTATATTTTTCAAATTTCACAGATACAACTCTTCCTAGCCGCCTATCTTTTTCACACATATGAAGCATTTGTAATGATTTCTTAAACAAACCTTCCACTATAATCTTATTTATTTCCACATTACTTTGTCCTATTGTGATTATTTCTTTATCTGGATATGCTCGAACCAACAAATTGTTTTTATCACAATAATTACTACAAGTATTTAATATTTCTTGATGTACATCCTGCGTATTGTTTTGTATGCCTATTTGCACATTTAATGCATGTAACTTTTTCATCGTTTCTTCCATCTCAGTTACACCATTCTTTGCCGTCAACAACAACCCTTCTTGATTATTATTTTCTACAAATAAATTAATAGTATTCTTAATTGCAAAACTGTATAGAAAAAATACAGATAATACAATTGCAACTAAAAACAAATAAAACTTAGTTTTTATAGTTATAGTTTTAAACATTAATTCTAAATTAAACTAAATGATTGCTGCAAAAGTAATATTTTTTTAAATTTACAGATAACATTTATAAAAAAATCTTAAAAAAAACTAGATATGTATTCTTTTTTAAAGAAAAGTTCTTTTCCTTCGAATTAAAAAGATATATTTATTAATCATAACAAAAAAAATGAAAATTCTTTATAATATAAAATCATACAGTACTGTATAACCCCTTTTACATTATTATTTCAATACATTAATTTTTTTCCACTTACCCTGAAAAAATCGGTGTAGTAAAACCATAGCAAAAACAATAATAACTACAATAACCGCTAACCAAACTGAAATAACATGATAACCAAAAAACTCAAACATAATATACGCTACTATTGCCATACTCCAATGTGCAGTAATTGAAGCCCACATAGTCCAATACGTATCTCCGGCGCCACGTAAAGCTCCTACCAAACAAACCATGATAGCATCAAACAACACATATAACGAAGCTAACTGCAACATTTGTATGGCTAAAGGCGCAATTTGATGAAACATTGCATCATCAGTATTTCCTTTAAACATATACACCAAGGGTTCCGGCACCCATACAAAAAGAATTAAGCAAACCAAGGAATAGAGCAGGCCTGCCTTAAGTCCGGAAAAAGTAGAACGTACTGCCGATTTCACATCTTTAGCACCCATGTATTTACCCACCAAACTCATAATAGCTATTTCTATTCCTATTAAAGGGATAAAAGAGATATAATCCCAATTAAACGTGATGGTTGTAGCGGTTGCTATAATATTACCTTGCGACTGAAATATAAAAACCAACACATTAAAAGCCAACATATTTACAAACATTTCTGTGCCTTGCGGAGTACCGTAATACAACAACTTTTTCATTATGCGCCAATCAAAACGAAACGATTTTTTTACTTCAAATTCAATAGCGTTTTTCGCAGAAAAATATCTCCAAATAAACACAATAGTACCCAATGCACTTGCCATTACTGTGCCTATTGCAACGCCTTGTATGCCCATAGTCGGAAATCCGAGTTTACCAAAAACCAATACATAGTTTAAGCCCACATTTGCTACCATTGTAACAGAAGTTGCTATCATAACCGTACGCGTATTTCCTATCCCCGAAAAATAGCCGGTAAAAGCGGTACGCAACAAACTAAATAAAATTCCGTATACCATGATATTAAAGTATTGAACTTGGTATACCAACTGTTCGGGAGTAACTTTCATAAACTGAAAAAACAGTAAGCCCAACGGACGAAGCAGCAATATTAAAGGATAAGCAATAAGAACAAGGATAAAGGCTTGTGTAAGCACTTTAGCGCTGTTTATTTTTAAACCGGCACCATAATAATGCGCCACTAAAGATGTAGTAAAGCTTAGTACTCCTACAAAGAAAAACGAAAGTACTAATACACTTAAACCTCCTCCTAATACAGCGTTCATTGCTTCGGGGGCAATTTCTGCCATAAACAACCTATCGGTTATTTGCATAACTACATCGCAAGCATAAGAAACCACCATAGGCAAAGCTATGATAAGCATTTCTTTTACACCACCTTTGTCGTAATAATGAGCTTTAAGAGATATTTTTTTTGTCATTTCACTTTATTTTTGTCCAAAGTCTTGTAGCCGAAATCATCAAATAACTAGCCTTTACTTCTAATTCGTTATTCGACAAAAATTTTAATCGACCATTAACATTCATCCCCTCTTTAGGAGCATATATTTTACCATTTATCCACTCCCCCTTACTATACACAAAATCCGACAAAAAAATTAAGCCCATTACAGGCCTACTACGAAATGCTTTATTGGGATTATTTTTATCAAGAAGTGGTTTCCCATCTGCTGAATAAGGAGTTTTCAGCCAACAAATTTTACCGTAATATTTTCCGTTCTTTTTATATACCTCCACCTTTGCATCTTTCTCGTCGGTAATGTAGGTACCTAAAATCCTGTCGGCAGGGTTTTGCGCACCTGCCAACCGCACAACTAAAAGCAAAATAAAAATAACGTGTATCCGTTTCATATACCCACAAAAGTATTACAAATCTTCCATAATAGAAACAAACACATAAACGAAGAAGCAAGAAAAAAGGAAAACTATGTAGTAAAAATTTTCAAGCAAAGCACAGATAAATATCCGCGCTAAACGAGGTTTTTATTCGTAAAGATCATTCCAATTTTTATCCCGAATCAATTGATTATGTCTTTTTAAATTTTTCAAGTCATAATATAATTCTTGGACAAAATCTTTTTTAAGCTTTTTTTCTACTATTTTTTGAGCTTTTAGGTTTGCTTCAATGGCTTCATTTTGTTTATCTACACAGTATAAAAACCAACTATATTTATCCCAAGCTTGATAGTTATTTTCTCTATTATCTTTTTGAGTTACTTCATTTAAAGTAAAGAAATAATAGATTTTGTCAGAATGAATGAAAGAAATAGTGATAGTAAAAATAAAATATAAGATTAATAAAATCTGAGGAATTTTAAGATTACCTGATTTAGAAAAATGTAGGCCGATATATACGATGGTTATTATAAACGAAATTATAAACAATAGTTGAAATCCAAAAATAGAAGGACCACATGGCCAATATTGAATTCGAAAAAGTAAGTATAGTGTCCAAAATGCAAATGATAGATTTAAGAAAGATGCCGTTAAATTGTTTTTTAGACTTTTTATAAGGAATATTATACTATGTAACCCGTAGTGCATTTAGCAAACGAGTGTTTTTAAATTGTTAATATTTCTGTTTAATAATTTGTTTATCAATTGAATAACTGTTAA